>CAZJXU010000153.1:0-16909 GCA_964550095.1 uncultured Spirochaetales bacterium
CCGCGCACCACGACCTCGTCGCCCTTTGCAAGCCCCGTGCGCACTTCGACCAGCTCGCCCCGGTGGCGGCCGGTCTCCACCCGGACGCGGCGCACCCGGTCTCCCGCGCCCATCACGAACACCTCTTCGCCTTCGGCGCGCATGCGCACGGCAGACGCGGGCGCCCAGATCACGTCCCTGCGCCCGGCCACGCCGAGATCGGCGCGCGCAAACAGACCCGGGCGCAGGCGCCCGTCCGGGTTTTCAATGCGCGCCTTGACGCGCAAGGTGCGCGTGCGGGTGTCGATGGTCGGCGCAATCACGCTGACGAGGCCTTCGAATTGCTCGCCGGGGTACGGCGACACGCTGACGCGCACCCGCTGGCCGAGTTCGATGCGCGCCGAATCGCGCTCGGCCACGCTGAACTCCAGCTCGACCGGGTCGAGTGAAACAATTTCAAAAAGCGGTACGCCGGTTTGCACGAACTCGCCCCGGGAGACCATGCGCCGCGCCACGAAGCCGGCGAAGGGCGCGCGCACGCCGGCGTCCTGCAAGGCGCGCTCTGCAACACCGAGCTCGGCGCGGGCGCCGTCGCGCCGGGAGCGCGCGCGGGTGAGTTCGGTGCGCCGCGCGTCCAGGCCCGCGTCCGACGCAATGCCGCGCTCGTGCAAAGAACGCAGGCGCTGAAAGTCGCGCTCCGCTTCGTCGAAGCCGGCTTCGGCCTCGGCCAGCCGCGCGCGCGCGTTTTGCGCCTGCAGGCGGTGTCGCCCGGGGTCGATGGAGAGCAGCAACTGCCCCTCGCTCACCGGGTCGCCCTCGTCCACGGCGATTTCGGTGATGCGCCCGGAGACCTCCGCGGCGATGGTCGCGCGACTCTGCGCGGTCAGTTGGCCGCTGGCCTCGATGCGCTCCTCGTAGTCGGAGACGACCACCGTGGCCGTCAGCACGCGCGGCGCGGAAGACGCGGCGTCCTGCTCTTCCGCGCCGCAGGCGAGCAGCAGCAGGCACAGGGCGGCGCAGGCCGAGGGCCCGCGACCTGCGCGGGCGCTCCCGGCGAGGGCGCCCGGGCCGGGCCGACGGCGCGGCGGCGCATAAAAAGCGTGGGGCATCTGGAAAACCGGTGGGCGGTGAGTGGAACGCGCAGTCTAGCCGATGTGGGCGAGACGGGCAGACCCGGCGTTCAGATGCCGATGCGCCCCGGCGTTCTCGGAAAGGGGATGACGTCGCGGATGTTGGCCATGCCGGTCACGAACTGCACGAAGCGCTCGAAGCCCAGCCCGAAGCCGGCGTGCGGCGCGCCGCCGTAGCGGGAGAGATCCAGGTACCAGCGGTAGGTCTCGAGGTCGAGGCCGCGCGCCTGCATGCGCTCGCGCAGCAGGTCGTGGCGATGTTCCCGCTGCGAGCCGCCGATGATCTCGCCGATGCGCGGCAACAATACGTCCATGGCGCGCACGGTGCGCCCGTCGTCGTTCGCGTACATGTAGAAGGCCTTGATCCCGGCGGGGTAGTCGGTGATCACCAAGGGGCCCTTCACGTGGGTTTCGCACAGGTAACGCTCGTGCTCGCTTTGCAGGTCCACGCCGAAGCGCACCGGAAACTCGAACTTCTCCTTGCTCTTTTCCAGCAGCGCGACGGCCTCTTCGTAGCTCATGCGCGCGAAGGGCGTGTTCACCACCTGCTCCAGGGTCTGCAAAATGCCCGGCGCTATGCGCGCTTCGAAAAAAGCAAGATCGTCTGCGGCGCTCTCCAGCAAATCCGCGAGCACCGCTTTCAGAAATTGTTCGGCCAGCTCGATGTCGCCTTCCAGGTCGCAAAAGGCGACTTCCGGCTCCACCATCCAGAACTCGGAGAGATGGCGGCTGGTGTTCGAGTTTTCGGCGCGAAAGGTGGGCCCGAAGCTGTACACGCGGGAGAGCGCCAGCGCGCCGACCTCGGCTTCCAGCTGGCCCGAAACGGTGAGGCGCGCGGGGCGGCCGAAAAAGGCCTCGGAGTCTTTCAGCTCGAACATTTCGCCGGCGCCCTCGGCGTCCGCGGCGGTGAGAATGGGCGTGTGCAGCCAGACAAAGCCGCGCTCCTGGAAGAACTGGTGAATGGCGCGGGCCGCCTGGTTGCGCACGCGAAGCACGCTGCCGAAGGTGTTGGTGCGCGGCCTCAGGTGCGCGATCTCGCGCAGAAACTCGAAGCTGTGACGTTTTTTCTGCAGGGGGTAGTCGGGCGCCACGCCCGCCACCAGGGTCACCGCCTCGGCGGCCAGCTCCACGCGCTGACCGCCGCCGGGGGATTCCACCAGCACGCCCTCTGCGCAGAGCGCGGCGCCGGTCGGCAGGGAACGCAGCTCGCTTTGGTAGTTGCCCAGCGCGTCGTCCGCCACGATTTGCAGCCCGGCCGGGCCGGAGCCGTCCACCAGGTCGAAGAAGGAGCGCCCCTTCGAATGGCGCGCGCTGCGCAGCCAGCCTTCCACCTGCACGCGCGCGCCGGGCGCCTGCTGCAGCACGAAAGAAACGCGGTCGGCGCGAGACACGGTGCGGCGATGCTCCCTGGGTTGCGCCCGCGTACACGAAGGCGCGGGCGGCTCTCGGAAATTTACGCCTGCTGCCGGTAAATCTCCATCACGTCGTGCAGCAGGGCGATCGCCTCGTCCTTGCGCCGCTGGAAGGAGTTGCGGCCGATGATGGAGCCGAAGCCGCCCCCCTCCGCGATGCTGCGGATCTCTTCGAGCACGGCCTCCTTCCCCTTGGCCGCGCCGCCCGAGAAGATCACGATGCGACGGCCGGCGAAGGCCGACTGCACCACGTGGCGCACGCGCTCTTCCAGCGTGGCGATGGGAATGCCCTCGGCTTCGTACACCTTGCGGGCCGCGTCCTGCTCGATGTGCTCGGTGGGCGGCTTCACCTTGATGATGTGCGCGCCGAGCTGGGCGGCGATCTGCGCGGCGTAGGCGACCACGTCGACCGCGGTTTCGCCGGCGGAAGAGATGCCCGAGCCGCGCGGGTAGGACCAGACCACCACGGCCAGGCCGCGCGCCTTGGCCTCTTCCGCCAGCTCGCGCAGCTGCTCGAACATTTCCACGCGCATGGCAGACGCAGGATAGATGGTGAAGCCGATCGCGGCGCAGCCGAGGCGCAGCGCGTCGTCCACGCTGCCCGTTACCGCCGGGCAGGGGTCGCCGCCCTTGTACAGGGAGTCCGAGTTGTTGAGCTTCAGGATGGTGGGGATGTCGCCCGCGAACTCGGTCGCGCCCGCTTCCAGAAAGCCGAGCGGCGCGGCGTAGGCGTTGCAGCCCGCGTCCACGGCGAGCTCGAAGTGGTAGCGCGGGTCGTAGCTGGGCGGGTTTTTGGCGAAGGAGCGGGCCGGGCCGTGCTCGAAGCCCTGGTCCACCGGCAGAATCACCAGCTTGCCGCTGCCGCCCAGGCGCCCATGGTTCAGGATGCGGGCCAGGTTCATCAGCGTGCCCGGGCTGTCGGCGCCGTACCAGTTCAGGATTTCCTTGATGCGCTTGCTCACGGGGGAGACCTCCAGAGAATGAAGCGAAGCCGGCGAAAAACGGGCGGCCCCTTTGCGCCCGCCGCCGCCTGCGGATTATGCAGCAGCGCGGATGATTTATCAAGCATGCCGGGGCCACTGACGGGAGGGCGGCGCGGCAGCGGCCCGCCGCGGACTTGCGGCGGCGCGGCCCTGGTTGTAGACGTTGATCGACGCAGACCGGGCGCCGAAACGAGGCCTCCGGGTTTGAACGAAAGGGCCAGGTGACTCGCAAACGACGGGGCGAGCCCTCACCTTGCGCGCCGACCCGCCCCGCCGGTTGACAAGGCAGCCATGACATGGGACGAGACATGCGCACCGTGTTGATTTATCACGGCGGTTGTCCGGACGGCTTCGGCGCCGCGTGGGCTGCCCGGCGGCGCTTCGGCGACGCGCTGCAACTGGTTCCGCGCGGACACAACGACGGCTTTTCGGCAGAGCGCTACCAGGACGCGCACGTCATCTTCGTCGATATCGCCCCGCCCCCGGACGCTTACAGGCCGCTGGCCGAGTGGGCCGAGAAGCTGACCGTGCTCGATCACCACGTTTCGGCAAAGCGCCAATTCGAGGAGGACCCCGCGCTCGCCGGCGACCTGGCCGCCGGTGGGCACCAGGTGCTCTTCGATCTCACGCGCTCCGGGGCCGTACTCAGTTGGAACTGGTTTCACCCGGGAGAACCGACGCCCGACCTGCTGCGCTATGTCGAAGACCAGGATCTGTGGAACTGGAAGCTGGAGGGCAGCCGCGAGGTCAACGCCGTCATCGCGTCCTACCCGCGCGATTTTGTCACGTGGGACCGGCTTGCGGAAATGAGCGTGCAGGAGCTGGTACGGGAAGGAACGCCCATCGCGCGGGCCGAACGCATTATGGTGGAGCGCGCGCTGGAAAGCGCGCACCCGGTTCGGCTGGGCGACACGAAGCTGGAGGCGGTGAACGCGCACTTTCGCCGCAACGACATCGGGCACGCGCTGGCCGAGCGCGCGCGTTTCGGCATGCCGGCCGGGGCGGTGTACCGCGTCACCCGAAACCACGTGGATGTTTCCGTGTATTCGATCGGAGACTTCGACATGGTGCAGCTCGCCGCGCGCTACGGCGGCGGCGGACACAGCAACGCTGCGGGCTTTTCGATGTCGCTGAAGCGGTGGCTGGACGAGGTGGTTTAAGCGCGGAACGCCGGCGCGCCCGGCTTGTCCACGGGAGGGGGGCCGCCGCCGGGCCGGTCGAGACGCGGCCGCCGGGCGGGGCGGCCCTGATTCAAGACGACACGAGGACGACACGCATGCCGCATCACGATCAAAACGCGGACGCGCGGCTGCAAAAACGCCTGGCCCGCCTGGACTGGGATGCGCTTTCGCAGCAACTGGAGAGCAGGGGATACGCGCGCACGGGCCGCCTGCTGGCCACAGAGGAGTGCCGCTCGCTGCGCGCGCTGTTTGACCGGGATGAGCGCTTTCGCTCCACCGTGGAGATGGAACCCCGGCGTTACGGAAAGGGCCGTTACCGCTACTTCGACCATCCCCTGCCGGACGAGGTAGCGACATTGCGGGAGGCGCTGTACCCGCCGCTTGCCGGCATTGCGAATGGCTGGTGGGCGCGGCTTGGCCTGGACGAGCGCTTTCCGCCGAGCCTCGGGCGCTTTCTTTCGCGCTGCAAAGCGGGCGGGCAACAAAAACCCACGCCGCTGCTGCTGCGCTACGGCCCGGGCGGCTACAACCGCCTGCACCAGGATGTTTACGGGGCGACGGCCTTTCCCTTGCAGGCGGCGGTGCTGCTCTCGGACCCGGCGCGCGATTTTTCCGGAGGCGCGTTTTTGCTGCTGGAACAACAGGCGCGCATGCAGGCGCGCGGCAGCGCCATCGACCTGGAATACGGCGAGGGCATCCTGTTCCCGAATGCGCTTATGCCTCGGCCTGGGCCGCGTGGCGATGTGCGCGCACAGGTGAGACACGGCGTCGCCGAAATAACGCGGGGCGAGCGCCTCACACTGGGCGTGATTTTTCATGATGCCGAGTGAAGCGGGAGGGATGTGGGAAGGGGAACAACTGTTGCATAAAATGCAACAGTTCAGATTGAGGTGAATTGGCGGAAGGCACCCAGGCCCTCGCCCCGAGTTCCCGGCGCCGTACGCCGCCAGGCCCCCACTGGCCCGGCCCGGTGAGGCGCGTCAGAACTTTTCCAGGGCCTCGCGGCACTGCCTCTTGACGATTTTTTCGATGCGCTTCAGGTCCTCGGTGTTGCCAGTGCGCGTGGTGCAGGTTCTGCGCACCCGACTGACCTTTTTCAAAAGGGTGGCGGCGGTCTCTTTCGCCAGCTTGCCCGGGAGTTTCTTGTTTCTTATGCCGCACTCCTTGGCGAGGGACTTCCACGATTCCGCCGTCAGCTTGTCGGGGTTGCGCCCGTCTTCGCCGTATATGGCGAGCCGGTACTCGATGCCCTCGAAGATGCGCGTGCATATCAGGTCGTAGAAGGGCGACAGGCGAACCTGGCCGCCTGGCAGGTACAACAGGGCGAGGTTCTTTGCGTGGCCGTCCGAGGCGCCCGTCAGCCCGTTAAATGCCAGCCAGCGCAGCAGGTGCTCCGTATCCTTGGCTGGCTCGCTGGAACACTCCTTCACCAGGTTGTAGCACTGCACGAAGGACGGCCCGCCGTAAGCCTGGTACTTATCGGAACTCTTGTAGCCCAGGGCCTGGCAGAAGTCCTCCTGGTGCAGCCGGCGCAGGTTGCCGGAATCATCCCACTCGCGGTCGTAGCGAGTGCTTTGAAAGAAGCGTTCGCGGCCGGCCTCGCCCATGGCGATATCGATGACCGGCAAGCCGGCGGCGGCAGCCAGTTTCGTGATGAAGTATTCGTTGGCCGGCAGGTCGCCGTAGGGATCCTGTTCGAACTTGAGGACGTGGCTGGAAGGCGCATCGACCTGCGGCATGAAGTACTTGTCGCCCTGGATCATTACCGCGCACTTGTTCTGAAAGCCTGCGAGCGACAGCCGGGCGCGTGTGTCTTCGGGAAGGTCTGCATCAATTTTCCCGCGTTCGCGGACGAGTTTGGCCAGCGTCTTTTTGTTCAACTTTCGGTAACTCGGCTGCGCGGAGGGCTGCCGATCCACGGGCAGAATGGACAGCGCGCCCGAACACTCTGCGCCGATGGTGCGCAGCAATTCGAAATCCGTATCATACATGTCCAGGCCGAGGGCTCCCTCGAAGTAATAGCGCATCTCGCCTTCCGGCAGCAGGTTGGCGAAGAAATAACGGGCGACGCCTTTTCGGGCGGGCGGGAATTCGCCGGCGGAAAGCGGCAGGGAACGCGAGATGGCGAAGCCGCCGCTCTTGATCCACTCGGGGTCGTAGCGAAAGCCGATGACGTCTTCGTCCAGTTCCTGTTCCGGACCACGCAAGACCTGGCCGACCAGACGCTGTTCATGCCAGACGTTCAGGGTGTCTTGATCGCGCGTGCTGTCCTTGGCCATGTTCGTCTCCTCAAAGGAAGATGCCGCCCAATGAAGTATATGGGGGTTCGGGGACTCGTGTCAAGGAGTGTATGCGTTCAATTGTATGCGTTCAATACATGCTGGACGATTCGGGGCGCCTGGCCCGGTGAAGCGCATCAAGACCATGCCAGGGCCTTGCGGCGCTGCCTTTTCACGATTCTTTCAACGCGCTGCAGGACGGTCGGTTCCAGCTCCTGGGTGCGCAGTGCTTTCAGGACCTTGCCGATTTCGACCGTCTCCTCGCCGAGCTCGAACCCGGACAGGGATACCGTACGGGAAAATATGGTGGTTTCGGGGCCTCTTCTCGAGTAAAATTTACCGTACGGGAAAAAACAGGCAAATTCGGCGCCCGGAGTGGGGAATTATTTCCGCTCGGTAAAAATCTACGGGGCGGGCAGCCGGGCGGCTCGCTTGCTGCCGGGGCCGCCTGCCCCTCGAACTGCCGAGGAATCCTCGGCAGTTGCCCGCCCGCCTCCCTGTGCCCCCCGACCGCCCTCTTTTTGAACTGTTGCATTTTTTGCAACAGTTGCCCCCTGCCGGGAACAGGGCGGCGCCTGGCTGCCCCGGACGGCACGGCCGGCCCCGTCAGTTGGCAAGTCATCTGCACAGGATATGCACGACGACGCGCACGATAAACACCTTCTCCTCCGGGCGGCTCTCCGCAATCATCAGGGTCATGGGCACCAGGGCTTCCTCCAGAATTCGGTTCTTGTCCAGGCGGCCGTTCTTTTTCAGGAACCAGAGGAACAGCGCTGCCGCAATCCGCTTGTTGCCGTCAACAAAGGCGTGGTTCTTGACCAGGAAGTAGAGCAGGTTGGCGGCCTTTTCCTCGAAGCTCGGGTACGCATCCTCGCCTCCCGCCGACTGCATGATCGCGCCCAGGGCAGAGGCCATGCCATTGTCCTTTTCGATGCCGAAGACACCGGACTCCGAGAACTTCTCTCGCAGCCTGTCCACGATCCACGCGGCCTCTTCGTAGGCAAGCGGGTGCACGGCGCCCGGCGAGGTCTCCGGCAGCGAGACCCGCTGGTGGTCGTAGTCGTCGAGAAGCTGGAGGGCCCGGCTGTAGTCGTCGATGACCTGGAACAGCGCTTTGGTCTGCTCGTCGCCGCCGACCTTCCCCGGTGAAGAATCTTTTGAGGGAGTCATGCTTTGGCCTCTCCAGGGCCTGCGCCCGAAACTCATCGGCGCCTGTTCCGGCCCGGTGAAGTACGTCAACAATATAACCTGGGTGTGAAGCCTGCGCGCAGCACTGCCGCCAGCAGCGGTCGTGCGGGTTGATCAAGGAGGCTGTACGACCGCTGGGCTCCCGAAATTTTGCCCGGCTATCGGAACGCAGTAGCCGTGCGAAGTTGCCAGGTATTGCGTGGACGATAGGGCCGGCGGACGGGGCCGGGATGCACGTCCGCCGACATGGAGACCGCCGGCCACGTCAGTTGGCAAGTCACGCTCAGATCACGCCCTCTGCTTCGAGCTGCGCCAGTTCGGCGGCTTCGATGCCCAGTGCGCCGTACACCTTCTGGTTGGCTTCGCCGAGTTCGGGCGCAAGGGCGCGCACCCGGGGCGCAGCGCCTTCGAAGCGCAGCGCGCTGCCGTGAAACAGCACCTCGCCCAGGGTGGGATGCGGGTGGCGCTCGATCATGCCGCGCGCGATCAACTGCGGGTCTTCTATCAGTTCGATGGGGCTGCTGACCCGCGCACAGGGGATGTCGGCGCCCTCGCGCCCGAGCGCGGCCAGCACTTCGTCGCAGCTTCGCGGACGCATCCAGTCCGCCACGATGCGGTTGATTTCCACGCGGTTCAACGCGCGCACGCGGTGGTTGCGAAAGCGCTCGTCCCGCCCCAGTTCTTCCCGACCGATCGCCTGCATCAGCTTGCGAAACAGCTTGTTGCTGGCCGTGCCGACCACGACGTGGCCGTCACGCACCGGGTAGCAGTCGTAAGGCGCAGCGAAGGGATGCTGGTTGCCCACGCGCTCCATGCGCATGCCCGCGCCCGCGAAGATGGAAGCGGCTGAATCGGCGATGGCGAACATGCAGTCCTGGTTGGAGAGGTCGAGTACGGGCGCACGCGCCGACGCATCGCGGCCGAGCAGGCCGGCCACAACGCCCAGCGCGAGGTACAGCCCGCCCACGAAGTCGCCGAGCGCCCCGCCGCCCCGCAGCGGCGCGCCGCCGGGCATGCCGGTCAGCGCCATGAAGCCGCCGGTTGCCTGGGAGATGATGTCGTAGCCCGCTTCGCCGGAGCGCGGCCCCACCCGGCCGAAGCCGGACAGGGATGCAAACAGGCAGCGCGGGTTTTCCTCCTGGATGCGCTCCGGGCCGAGGCCCCAGTTCTCCATCACGCCGGCGCGAAAGTTTTCGACCAATGCGTCGGCGCGGCGCACCAGCCTCAGCAAAATCCGCACGCCCTCGGGCTTTCTTAAATCCAGGGTGATGCTGCGCTTGCCCCTGTTCATGTTCTGAAAGGAGAGCGAGGTTTCGCCCTCGGGAGCCGGGCCGTGACGGTAGTCGTCCCCGGTGCGCGGGCGTTCGACCTTGATCACTTCGGCGCCCAGGTCGGCCAGCAGCGCGGTGGCGAAGGGGCCCGCGACCACGCGGGTCAGGTCGAGGATGCGAAGGCCTTCCAGGATGCGCCGGGACACGGGCGGGCCCTACAGGGTGAGCACGAAGACGGCGCCGGTGAGGCTGATCAAAAGGGCCATGACGTACAGCACGGCGCCTATCCAGCCGTCGTAACGGAGCAGTCCCAGATCGAGGCAGATGTGGCGGAGCTGGTGCGCGCCCGCCCAGGGCGGCAGCACGGCCGCGGCCAGGAACGCCAGGCGGCCGAGGGGATGCGTCGCCAATGCGCGCAGGGTTTCGTATTCGAAAGCGACGAGGCCGAGCGGGGCGAGCACGCCCGCGGCCAGCAGCCAGGCCGGCAGCAGCAGGGCGCCGACGAACATGCCGCCGCCGAACAGGCCCCAGATCACCGGCTCCAGTCGCAACAACCACGCGCGCATCAGCTTTCCTCCGTCGGTGGAGCCGGTCGGTAACGTGCGGGCCGCGCCGGTCGGCGATGCACGGTGAGGCCCGGGTGATGATGCACATGCCGGGCCGGTCGGTGACGCACAGCGAGGGCCGGCTCATGACGCACAGCAAAGGCCGGCTTTTGTCGCAGCGCGGGCGCGCGCATCACGGCTTCTCCGTCAGCAGCAAAAAGGCCAGTGCGTTGACCAGGCCAAAGAGCAGGCACAGGCCCGCCACCATGACGACGTCGGGCGGACGCTTGAACGGCCCCATGCGAAAGGGCTGCGTTTTCGGAAACAGGCGGAAGAAGCGCAGCGCCACCCACACCAGCCAGAGGAAGGCGAGCGCGTTGAAGATGCGCAGCGGCAGGCTGCGGAAGCGCTCCATCACCATGTCGAATGCATCGGGCCCCGCGTGCAAACTCCAGAGCACCAGCAGCAGGTCGAAGCTCACCGGCAGCATCAGCGATGCCCCCAGGCCGAACAGGATGTAGCCCCGGTAGTTGCCGCGCAGCGGGAACTTCTGCGGCGGCTGCGGGTCGGCGGTGCGGGTCGGGCCGGGCCTTTCCGGGCGCATGGCGTCGATGCGGGGGCGCAGTTCGGAGGACATCTAGCGCCCCCTCCTGGGTACGACGAAGCCGAGCGCCCAGTCGAGCACGTTGCCCAGCTTGGCCTGCTGAATGGCGCCCGAGGGATCGACGCCCTTGGGGCATACCTCAGAGCACTCGTTGGCGTAGGAACAACTGAACACGCCGCCGTCTTCCCGGAACACCGCGCCCCGCTCTTTGGCGCCGCCGTCGCGGCTGTCCTGGTTGTAGCGGTGGCCCAGCGCAATCGCGGCGGGGCCCAGGAACTCCGGCTCGTTGGCGACGACCGGGCAGGCCGCGTAGCACAGCATGCAGTTGATGCACATGCTGAACTGCTTGAAGTCGGCGAGCTGCTCCGGACTTTGCGCAAAGGTTTCGTCTTCTGCGGCGGCCTGCTTGGCTTCCATGATCCAGGGCTTCACCTTCTTGAACTTGTCCATGAAGCCTTCGAGTTCGACCACCAGGTCGCGCACCACCGGAAAGTTCGCCAGCGGCGCTATGGAAACGCGCTCGCCGTAGTCGGAGAGCGGCTGCTTGCAGGTCAGCCTGGGCTCGCCATCGACGCTCATGCCGCAGCTGCCGCACACCGCCATGCGGCAGGACCAGCGGTGGGCCAGGGTGGAATCCACGTGGTCCTTGATGTAGTTGAGGGCGTCCAGCACCTTCCAGTCGGCCTCCACCGGGATATCGTATTCCCGGACGGTGGGCGCCTGGTCCCGGTCCGGGTCGAAGCGGGTGACGACCAGCGTTTTGCGTTCTTTCGAATCGTTCGACATCAGTACTTGCGCTCCTCCGGCGCCCAGACGCCCATGCGCACCGGCGAGGTTTCAAAACGCGGGCCGGCAGCTTCGCTATAGACCAGCGAGTGGTGCAGGTGGCTTTGGTCGTCCCGGTGGGGGAAATCTTCGCAGGCGTGCGCGCCGCGGCTCTCTTTGCGGTGCAGCGCGGCGACGGCCACGGTCTCGGCCACTTCCACCATGTTTTCCAGTTCCAGCGCGGCGATCAGCTCGGTGTTGAAGACGCGGCTGCTGTCTTCGAGGCGCAGCGCGCTGCAGCGCTCCTTGATTTCGGCGATGCGGCGCACGGTCTCGGCCATGCTCTCCTGCTTGCGATAGACGCCCGTGCCCTCTTCCATGGCCAGGTTCATGGCCTGGCGCACATCTGCGATGCGTTCCGTGCCGCGCGCACTGCCGCGCAGTTTCTCGATGCGGCCGGTTTCGACCTCTGCCTGGTCGAGCAGGCGGCGCTCTGGCGCAACGCCTGCCCCCTTCGCGTGCGCCAATGCGTGCAGGCCGGCGCGCGCGCCGAACACCAGGCACTCGGTGAGGGAGTTCGAGCCCAGGCGGTTGGCCCCGTTGAGCGAAATGCAGGCGGTCTCGCCGGCGGCATAGAGGCCGTCGATGCCGGTCTTGCCGTCGATGTCCACGTCGACACCGCCCATCATGTAGTGCAGCACCGGCCTTATCGGAATCGGTTCGTGCACCGGGTCCACGCCGGCGTAGGTGCGCGAGAGCTCGCGCACGAAGGGCAGCCGGGCGTTGATGTTCGCTTCGCCTATGTGGCGCAGATCGAGGTGCGCGTATTCTCCGATTTGCCCGGGCACGGCAATGCCGCGGCCCGCGCGCACCTCCAGCATGATCGCGCGCGAAATCATGTCGCGCGGGCCGAGTTCCGCTTTGGCGCCCACGCCGTAGTCGCGCGTGGTCAGGAAGCGCTCGCCCTCGGCGTTGACCAGGTAGCCCCCCTCGCCGCGCGCCGCCTCGGTAATCAGGATGCCGGTGCCGGGCAGCCCGGTGGGGTGGTACTGCACAAACTCCATGTCCTTGAGCGCCACGCCCTCCTTGTAGGCCAGGGCCATGCCGTCCCCGGTTTTGATGTTGCCGTTGGTGGTGAAGGGCCAGACCTTGCCCGCGCCGCCGGTGCACAGGATCACCGAGCGCGCCAGCAGCGGATGCGTTTCGCCGCTGCGCAGGTCCAGGGCCAACACACCGCCGCAGCGACCGTCTTCCACCAGCAGCTTTGTTACGAAGTATTCGTCGAGGCGCGTGATGCCCGGATACTGGAGCGAAGTCTGAAACAGGGTGTGCAGTATGTGGAAGCCGATTTTGTCGGTGGCGTACCAGGTGCGCTTGGTGGTCATGCCGCCGAAGGCGCGGGTCGCCACGCTGCCGTCTTCGTTGCGGCTGAAGGGGCAGCCCCAGCGTTCCAACTGGGCGAGTTCCTTCGGCGCTTCCTGCACAAAGTACTGGATGACGTCCTGGTCGGCGAGGAAGTCCGAGCCCTTGACCGTGTCGTAGGCGTGCATCTCGGGGGAATCGTCTTCGCGCAGGCTTGCTGCGGCGCCGCCCTCGGCCGAGACGGTGTGGCTGCGCATCGGGTACACCTTGGAGACCAGCGCCACCCGGGCCTTCGGGTCGGCTTCGGCCACGGCGATGGCGGCGCGCAGTCCGGCGCCTCCACCGCCGACAATCAGCACGTCATGGTGCGAAGCATCCTGCACAGCGACGGGAACCTCCTGGGTCGGCGCCCTGCCGGGTGAGACGACCGGCGGCGCGCACAGCGATGCATGATGTAGCCCACCCGGCGGGAAAATGCGAATCCGGCGGGCGGCCTTGCCGACGGGCGGGCGTTGTGGGCGGCCAGGCCGTCGGCGGTCGTATCGCGGTCGGGCGCGGTCGGCGGCGGTCGTATCGCGGTCGGCGGCCTCTGCGACCGCTGCGGGCGCCGACCGACCGACCGCTGCGGCCTTCCGCGTCAGGCCCGGTTCTTCTCCAGGATGTCGAGGATGCGCGCCGCGTTTTCCTCCACCGCCTTGCCGGTGATGTCCACCGAGCGCCAGCCCTGCGCACGGAACAGGCGCCGCGCGCGGCGCAGTTCGTCTTCCACCTCTTCGATGTCGGTGTAGCCCATGGTGACGGCCGCGCCGAGCCGGCTCATGCGCGCACGGCGCACCTCGAGCAGGGTCTTGTGATGCACCACCAGGCCGATCACCTTGCCGGGGTCGATTTCGAGCAGCTCGCGCGGCGGGTCGATGCCGGGCACGATCGGCACGTTGCCCGTCTTGTAGCCGCGCTGCGCCAGGTACATCGAGATGGGAGTCTTGGAAGTGCGCGAGACGCCGGCCAGCACCAGGTCGGCCTGGTGCAGGGTGTGCAGGTTGGCGCCGTCGTCGTGGTGCACCGCGAATTCCACCGCGTCCACCCGGTGGAAGTAGCCCTCGCCGACGCCGTGCAGCAGCCCCGGGCGAAAGCGCGGCGCCAGGCGGTAGTGCGCTGCGACCTGCGAGATCAGCGGGCCGAGCAAGTCCACGGTGGGCACGCCCAGTTCGCTCGCGATTTCGCGGGCGGCGGAGGCGGGCTTTTCCTGCACCAGCGTGAACACCACCAGGGCGCCTACTTCCCGGGCGCGCTCCATGATGCGCCGCAGGTGCGGGGTGCTGCGCACTTCGCCGAAGGTGCGCACGCGGAAGTCCGTGTCGAACTGGGCGGCCGCCGCCTCCAGCGCATGGCTGGCGGTGTCGCCGGTTCCATCGGAAACCAGGAAAAGCTCGGGGCGCGTGTCGGGGGGCACTGCGGGGGAAGTTGCCGTGCAGAAGCAGAATATGCAAGTGACTTGTTGACGCGGCGCGGGGCTGCGGGCAAGCTACACGGCCATGCCCTACGAACCCGGAGCCGTCGAGCCGCGCTGGCAGCGTTACTGGCTGGACGAGCAGACCTTCCGCGCGACTTCAGACCCCTCGCGCCCCAAGTACTACGTGCTCGACATGTTCCCCTACCCCTCCGGGGAGGGGCTGCACGTCGGCCACCTCAAGGGCTACATCTGCACCGACGCGGTGGCGCGCTACAAGCGCATGCGCGGTTTCAACGTGATGCACCCGATGGGCTGGGACGCCTTCGGGCTGCCCGCCGAGCAGTACGCCGTGAAAACCGGCACGCACCCGCGCATCACCACCCGCAAGAACATCGACACCTACCGCCGCCAGCTCAAAAACCTCGGGTTGAGCTACGACTGGTCGCGCGAAATCGACACCACCGACCCCGGCTACGTGAAGTGGACGCAGTGGATTTTTCAGCAGCTCCACCGGCGCGGGCTGGCATACCAGGCCCTGGCGCCGGTCAACTGGTGCCCCGCGCTCGGCACCGTGCTCGCCAACGAGGAGGTGGTGGACGGCAAGAGCGAACGCGGCGGGCACCCCGTCGAGCGCGTGCAGATGAAGCAGTGGATGCTGCGCATCACGGACTACGCCGAGCGCCTGCTGGCCGACCTCGATGAAGTCGATTGGCCCGAGCACATCAAGCGCATGCAGGTGGAGTGGATCGGCCGCTCCGAAGGCGCGCGCGTAACCTTTGCGCTGGAAGACCGGGACGAAACCATCGAGGTGTTCACCACGCGCCCCGACACGTTGTTCGGCGCCACCTACATGGTGCTGGCTCCCGAACATCCACTGACGGAAAAGATCGCCACGCGAGAGCAGGCGCCGGAAGTGCGGCGCTACCTCGAGGCGGCGGCGCGCAAGAGCGAGCGCGCCCGGCTGGCCGAAAGCACAGACAAGGATGGCGTGTTCACGGGCGCCTTCGCGGTGAACCCGGTGAACCGGGAGCGCATCCCCGTGTGGACCGCGGACTACGTGCTGGCCGGCTACGGGACCGGCGCGATCATGGCCGTGCCCGCGCACGACGAGCGCGACTGGGAGTTTGCGAAGCGCTACGCGCTGCCGATCCGCTGCGTGGTGGAGACCGGCGGGGGCGACGTGCAGGAAGCGGCGCAGCCGCAGCCGGGCCGGGCGGTGAACTCGGATTTCCTGGACGGCCTCGAAAGCGAAGCGGCGAAGCAGGCCATGAACGACTGGCTCGAAGCGCAAGGCTGCGGCGCGCGCAGCATCACCTACAAGCTGCGCGACTGGCTGTTCAGCCGGCAGCGCTACTGGGGCGAGCCCTTCCCCGTGCTGCACCTCGAAAACGGCGAGCACAAGCTCACGCCGGAGGCCGATTTGCCGGTGCTGCTGCCGGAGCTGAAGGACTGGAAGCCCTCAGGCGAGGCCTTTGAAACGCCGCTCTCGCGCGTGCCGCAGTGGATACACACCACTGACCCCGAGAGCGGCGCACCGGTGCAGCGCGACCCGAACACCATGCCCAACTGGGCGGGGAGCTGCTGGTACTACCTGCGCTTTCTCGACCCGGACAACGATGCTGCCGCCTTTGATCCTGAGGCGGAGCGCTACTGGATGCCGGTGGACCTGTACGTGGGCGGCGCGGAGCACGCCGTGCTGCACCTGCTGTACGCACGCTTCTGGCACAAGGTGCTCTACGACCTCGGCGTGGTGCACAGCAAGGAGCCCTTCCGGCGGCTGCTGAACCCGGGGATGATCCTCGGGCACGCCTGGCGCTACTACGACGACAACCTGGCGGACGATCCGCAGGCGACGCCGACGCTGTACACCTTTGAGCAGGTGCAGGTGCAGGGCGAGCGCGTGCTCTCCGCGAAGGACGGCGCCGAACTCAAGGCGCGTTTCGTTACAGCAGAGACCCTGCGGCGGGACGCCGAAGGCCGGCCGCTGCATCCTACGCGGGACGACATCGTGCTGGAAGAGGTGATAGAGAAGATGTCGAAGAGCCGGGGCAACGTGGTGTCGCCCGACCAGGTGATCGAGCGCTTCGGCGCGGATGCGCTGCGCCTTTACGAGCTTTTCATGGGGCCGCTGGAAAAGGGGGCGCCCTGGTCCACCGAGGGCATTCCGGGATGTCACCGTTTTTTGCAGCGCGTGCATCGACTCTTCGTGGACGATGCGAACGAGGCAGGCTACGTAAACGAAGCGGGCGAGGCGAACGATGCGAACAAAGCGGGCTTTGCCGCGCCGGGCGCCGTGCGCCCGCTGGCGGATGGCGCGGGCAATGCGGCCCAGCAGCGGCTCACGGCGGAAACCATCGCCGGCGTGAGCGCCGACATGGACGCGATTCAGCCGAACACCGCACTGGCCAAGCTGATGACCTGGGTGCGCGACATCGGCCGGGAAGGGCCGCTGCCGCAGGGCGCCGCCGAGGCTTTTCTGAAAATGCTCTCGCCTTTCGCGCCGCACCTGGCCGAGGAACTCTGGCAACAGATCGGCAACGCGCCGCCCGTCAGCCTGGCGGGCTGGCCGAGCTACGACGCGGCGCTGCTGGAGCGCGAGGATCTCACTCTGGTGGTGCAGGTGAACGGCAAGCGCCGCGCCGAGATCGTGGTTGCGAAGGACGCGGACGAAGAGACGATACGCGAGCGGGCCTTCGCCGATGAAAGCGTGGCGCGCAACCTGGGCGATAAGGAAGTGCGCCGCGTGGTGATCGTGCC
>CAZJXU010000154.1:0-2459 GCA_964550095.1 uncultured Spirochaetales bacterium
ATGCCGGCCTGGCCCCCCATTCAGCCGGGCCCCGTCCCGACCGTCCCTGTTCGGCCCCGGCGACTGTTTCAGCCGCCGTCGTCTCCGCCGCCGCCTCCGCCCGGCGGCGCCTTTTCGTCGATGCGCGTCCGCCCGTCTTCGATGCGCACCCGCCCCTCTGCGATCAGGCGCAGCGCCTCGGGAACCAGCGCCCGCTCCACGGCTTGCACCCGGGCGGCCAGACTGTGTTCGTCGTCGTCTTCCCGCACCGGCAGCGCCTGTTGCAGGATGATCGGCCCGTGGTCGTATTCGGCATCGACAAAATGGACCGTGGCACCGCTCACCTTCACGCCGCGTTCCAGAACGGCGCGGTGCACGCGCGCGCCGTACATGCCCGTGCCGGAAAAGGCGGGCACCAAGGCGGGGTGCACGTTGATGGCCCGCCCCGCGTAGCGCTCGCGCAGTTGAAAGGGCGAGAGGAAGCCCAGCAAGGCCACGAAGTCCACGTCGTGCTCTGCAAGCGCCGCGTGGATGTGGTCGTTGAAGTCATCCACATCGGGGTGCTCTTTGCGCGGCACGGCCACGGCCGGGATGCCCCGGCGCTTCGCCCGGGCCAGGCCGCCGGCGCCTGCTTTCGATGCAAGCACCAGGGCGACTTGCACCGGCACGCGGCCCTGCTCGATCTGCTTGCACAGGTTTTCCAGGCTGGTGCCTTCGCCCGAGAGCAGCACTGCCACGCGCAGCGGCGGCCTGGCTGCCCGGCTCACTCGCCTGCATCCCGCGCCGGCGAGAGGTCGCAAAGGCCCGCGTGAACGCGGCGCGTGGCAGGCGACTTGTTGAGCGTGTAGAAGTGGATGCCCGGCGCGCCGGCCTCCAGCAACTCCGCGCACTGCCGGGTGGCCCAGTTCACTCCGATGTCGAAACTGCGCGCCGCATCGCCTTGTGCATCGGCGAGGGCGCTTTCCAGCTCGGCGGGCGTTTCGGAGCCGGGCGAAAGCCGCATTGCAGCGCGCAGGTTGCGCAGGCCGATCATCGGCATGATGCCCGGCACGATGGGCAGCTCAATGTGCGCCGCGCGCGCGCGTTCCACGAAGCGGAAGTAGTGCGCGTTGTTCAGGAAGAGCTGCGTCACCAGGAAGTCGGCCCCGGCGTCGCACTTGCGTTTCAGGTTGTCCAGATCCGCCTCGGGGCCAGCTGCCTCGTGGTGCGTTTCCGGGTAGCAGGCGCCGCCCACCGTGAAGTCCCAGTTGGCCTTGATGAAGGCGACCAGTTCGCTGGCGTAGCGGAAGTCGCCGGTGTGCTGCGCCGCTGCGCCCACGGTCGCACGCGTGGCGCCGCCGCCCGCGCTGCCCGTTTTGCCGCCCGCGCCATCGGTCGCGCCCGCGTTGCCCGCGCCCGCGTTGCCCGCGCCCGTCGCGCCGCTTTGTTGCTGCGCCGCCGCCGCGCCCTGCGGCGGGTCGCCGCGCAAGGCCATGATGTTGCGGATGCCCCCGGCGTGGAGCCGCTCGAGGTCGGCCTGCAGGGCTTCGCGCTTCTGCCCGCCGCAGGTCACGTGGGCCATGGCCGTGATGCCGAGTTCGTTCTGGATGCGCAGCACCAGATCGACGGTGCGCGAGCGGTTCTCGCCGCGCGCATGGCTGGTCACGGAAACGAAGCCGGGCCCGGTCTGCTTCAACTCCCCGATGGTCCGGTACAGCGCCGGGTAGTCCGCGTCGGTCTTCGGGGGGAAGAACTCGAAGGAATACACCGGCTGCAGGCCCTGGTAGAGCCTTTGAATGTGCATGGCGCAAGCATACCCACCCCCCCGCGTTGACGCACGGGCGTTTTGCGGCCAAACTGGCGCGGGGGGAAGCTGCCGATGGCGATTTTGTGTTCGGGTTCGATCGCGGTGGACCACATCATGGTGTACGAGGGGCGCTTTCAGGATGTCATTCATCCCGAGGCCCTGCACGTGCTGAGCGTGGCCTTTCATGTCCCACGGCTGCGGCGCAGCTTCGGCGGCACCGCGGCCAACATTGCATTCAACCTGCGCCTGCTCGGGGAAGCGCCGCTGCTGATGGGCACGGTGGGGGATGACGATTTCGACGCGTACGCCGACTGGCTCGACCGCCACGGCATCGCGCGCACGCACATTCTGCCCGTGAAGGGGCAGGCGACTGCCGGCGCCTACATCATCACCGACCAGGGCGGCAACCAGATCATCGGCTTTCACGCGGGCGCCATGGATCACGCCCACGAGGCGCGCGTGGAAAGCGCCCTGGCGCAGGCGCCGGTCGGGCTGGCCGTCATCTCGGCCAACGGCAAGCGCGCGATGCTGGAACACGCACGCGCGCTGAAGGCCGGGGGCGTGCGCACCGTTGTCGACCCCGGCCAGGGGCTGCCGCTCTTCGACGGCGAGGAACTGCTGGAGCTGATCGGCGGCGCGCACTGCTACGTGGTGAATGACTTCGAATGGTCGCTGACCCGGGAACGCACCGGGC
>CAZJXU010000155.1:0-1891 GCA_964550095.1 uncultured Spirochaetales bacterium
CACTACTACCGGGCCGCCTCGCTGGCCCGCGCCTACGGCATTTCGGAAAGCGACCTGCGACGCATGAACCCCGCGCTGCTCTCACCGGTGTGGCGCGGGGAGAAGTACGTCCCCAAGGACTACGTGCTGCGCATTCCCCCCGAAGAACTACAGGGCGACAGCCGCGTCATGCTAGCCGCCGTGCCGCCCTCCGAACGCTACTACCGGCAGATACAGGATACGCACTACCGGGTGCGGCGCGGCGACACGCTGGGAGTCATCGCGCGGCGCTTCGGCGTAAACCAGCGAGCCATCATGGCGATGAACCCGGGGCTGCGCAATCCGCACCGAATCCGTATCGGTCAGGTGCTGAACCTGCCGGTCAGAAGCCGCAGCACCTCGGTGCAGCGCGTTGCGTACCAGGCGCCGCCCGTCAGCGGCGTGTACAAGGTGCGGCGCGGCGAAACGCTGGCCCTGATCGCGCGGCGCTTCGGCATGAGCGCGCGCGAGATCGCCACGCTGAACCACCTGCCGAACCCGAACCAAATTCGCACCGGGCAGCGCCTGCGCCTGCCGAAGTCAAGCGGGCGCATTGCAGGCGCTGCGGCGCGCCCCGGGAACGCGGGCCGTGCGGCGGGGGCGGTGCAGGCATCGGGCGCCACGCACCGGGTGCTGAAGGGCGAAACGCTGGCGGGCATCGCGCGCGCTTACGGCGTGCGGCAAAGCGACATGCTGGCGCTGAACCGACTGCGCAGCCCTGATTGGATCTACATCGGACAAAGGCTGCGTCTGCCAAGCGGCGCCGCCTCCCCCGCTACGGGTGGAACGCGCATGCACCGGGTGCGGAGCGGCGAAACACTGCAGCGCATCGCGCGCACTTACGGCGTGCGGCAAAGCGATGTGCTGGCGCTGAACCGGCTGCGCAGCCCGCACCTGATCCACACCGGGCAAATACTGCACCTTCCGGACAGCGCCGCGTCCCGGTCCAGCGGGTCGGCTGTAGCGCGCATGCACCAGGTGAAGCGGGGCGAAACGCTGGCGGGCATCGCGCACGCTTACGGCGTGCGGCAAAGCGACATGCTGGCGCTGAACCCGCTGCGCAGCCCGGACCGGATCCACGCCGGACAAATTCTGAACCTGCCGGAGGGCGCCGCTGCCCCCGCTTCGGGTGGAACGCGCACGCACCGGGTGCGACGAGGCGAAACGCTGCAGCGCATCGCGCGTGCTTACGCGGCGTCGCAAGGCGAGATCATGGCGCTGAACCGGCTGCGCAGCCCGGACCTGATTCACGCCGGACAAATCCTGTACCTGCCGGGCGGCGCCCGCAGTTACATCGTGCGGCGCGGCGACACCCTGGCCGAGATCGCCCGCAGGCACCAGGTATCGGAGCGCGCGCTCCAGCAACTGAACCACCTGCCAAACCCGGACCGCATCCGGACCGGCCAGGTGCTGAACCTGCCCTGAGCTTTGCCGGGCCGGGGCTTTCCGGCAGGCAATCGCCGGGGCGCACTGACGACGGGCTCGAACTGACGACGGGCTCGAACTGCCGAGAAGCTTCAGCCGGGGCGCACCGACGCCAGGCCGGCTGATGCGGCGACCTGCTGCGCGAAGCGGCTTCACGCCTGGGCGGCGGCGTGCGCCCCGGGCGACGGACCGCGCCAATTTCTTTCACGGCAACCACCCGCGCCGCCTGCCCTTCAGCCGGAACGCGGCGAGGGCGTCCCGGCTGACGCGGCGACCTGCTGCACGAAGCAGTTTCACGCCTGGGTGACGACCTGCTGCGCCGGGTTTTTGCCGCGCACTGCCAGTTGGCCGCAGGCGGCGTCGATGTCAACGCCGCGCGGGCGGCGCAGGGTGCACACCACGCCGGCCCGCGCCAGCACGCCCAGGAAGCGGCTTTGCGCCTCCGGCG
>CAZJXU010000156.1:0-8603 GCA_964550095.1 uncultured Spirochaetales bacterium
GGCGAAGGCGCGCGGAAGCCGCTGCTGACCGTGCCGCGCAGGCGCAGGCCGGGGGTCAGCTCGTAGCTCAGCGCCAGCTTGCCCTTCAGCGTGTCGCCGAAGTCGTCGTAGAAATCCTCGTAGCGCGCGGCCACGCCCACCAGCAGGCGTTCGGTCACGTCCGCTTCCAGGTCGATGTAGGCCGCAAAGTTGGGGCGGTCCCACTCGCCTGCCGCTTTCGGAAGCAGGCCCTGGTAGCCGTTGGAGCCGATGCTGAAGCCGTACTGGCTGTACGGGCCGTCGATGTAGGACGCCTCGTCGCCCGCCTCGCTGGTGAAGGTTTCTTCCCGCCACTCCAGGCCGAATGCGATGTTCAGCGGCGAGGAAAAGGCGCCCACCTCCAGCGGCTGCACGAAGTCCAGGTTGGCGGACATCTCTTCCTGAATGTAGGCGCGCGGGTCGAAACTGGTGGGCGTGTCCGGCCCCAGCGAGGCGTTGATGGAGTTGTTCAAAAAGAAGTCCACCTCGCTGCGCGCGGCGCCCACGCTGAAATCCCAGCGCAGATCGTTCACGCCGCCCTTCAGGCCGAGCACGATGCTCCAGTCGCTAACATCGGCGCCGAAGCGGGGCGTGAAGCCGCCGGGGAACATCTCGTTAAACAGGAAGCAGTCCGGGTTTGCCGCGATATAACTCTGCACAGCGCTGAAGTTGTCACCGGGGTCGGGGGCATCGTCGGAGATGTCCGCCAACGGCGGTAGGGTTGCTTCGCATTCCGTCGAATTCCACCGCTCATCCATACCCGGCCTCGGCTCAAAGCGGGCCGGCAAGTTGCCTTCTGCATCGAGGCGCGGCACGACCAGACGCTCTCCGCCCGATTGAAACACCCCGCCCCGTGCGGTTGTCGTGCCCGGCGCGCGCAGGAAGAATCCTCCCTCCGATTCGCGCTGGTGCCAGCCGCCGAAGGCGTAGGCGTTCACGTCCGGCGTAAGTTCGATGCCGGAGTTGAAGAACAGCGTCATCGCATCGCGCGTATCCGGGCTGCCCCAGATCTGCGCCGGGTCCTTCAGCGGGTAGCCCCTCTGCCCCAGAAAACGCGCATTCCCGCGCGTGCCGCTGCGCACGGTGTCGGCGGCGTCCCGGTACTCCAGGCTCAGGTTGAAAAAACCGGCGCTGGTCAGTTCGAAACCGAAGTTGCCGGCCAGGTGAATCAGTTCGCCGTCGCTCTCGTGCAGGTACTGGCCGATGCGCGCTTCCAGGTCGATGCCCTCGCTGTCTTCGCGAAGCTGGAAGTTCAAAACGCCCGCGATGGCGTCGGCGCCGTACTGGGCGGAGGCGCCGTCCCGCAGCAGTTCCACCTGGCGCAGCGCGATGGAGGGGATAACGCTGAGGTCGGGCCCCTGCGAGCCGGAGTTCAGCGAGGAGCCCAGCAGCGCAATGACACCCGAGCGGTGCCGGCGCTTGCCGTTCAGCAGCACCATGGCGCTGTCGGGCGGCAGGCCGCGCAGCGTGGCGGGGCGCACCAGGGTGGCCTCGTCGTCGATGCCGTGGCGCGAGATGTTGTACGAGGGATGCAAGGTGCGCAGCATGTCGTCCATGTCGGTGCTGCCCTGGCTGCGCAGGTCGTCGGCGCCCAGCACATCCACCGGCACCGCGGATTCCAGGACGGTGCGCGGGTCGCGCCGCGAGCCGATCACGACGATCTCTTCCAGCTCCACGGGCGGCGCCGCGCCGTCCTCCTGGGCCGCAGCCGGCGCCGGGAAGGCCGTCGGCAAGAGCCAGGCGCAGGCCGCTGTGAGCACACCGTAAACCGCCGCGTTTTTCAGAAAGGTCATCGCTTGCATCTCCCCTGTAATGCTTCCGTTGTGTGGCTTTGCTGCGGCATCACTCCACAGCAGAGCCTGCTCACTCTCCGCCGGAACCGCCCGGGCCTGCCGGGCTTTCGGCCCTTCCAGGGCCGGTCGGCGCACCGCCGGTTTGACCCCCCATAGATCAACCCCGCGTGAGTGGTACCCCGCATTATTAGAAGTGAATGCCCGCCTGTCAATGATTTTCCCGCCCCGAATTTCGCCGCCGGGAGCGCACGCCTGGCCGGGACGAAGCAAGCGCCGGGCGGGGCGGCGAGGGGCGCCCCGGCGGCGCGGCCACACGGGGCCCGCGCACACCCCGAAACCCCCTGAAACGGCCCCGAAAGGCCCTCAGGGGAGCCTCCAGGCCGCTTGGCGCCGGGCCGACCCCGCCTTGCCCGGGCGGCAGACACCCCCCGCAGGCCGGGCAAAAAAGCATCGCCGACCGGGTGACTTGCCAACGGACAGGGCGGCCCGCTGCGGGCCGCCGTATCGGCCCGCCTTCTCGACCGCCGTATCGCCGCCTGCCCCCTGCCGTCCGCCACGGCCCCGTCGCCGTCCGCCGCCGAACGGCGTTTTTCCGAAACCGTATTCTTTAACGGTGTTCCGGGTTCGGGAAGTCGAAGCGGCAACCTGCATCCCAGGCCGAGCGCTGGTTGCCGTGGGCGGGGATGCCGCCGCTGCGCTTCAGCAGCGCCGCCAGGTGCATCAGGTTCCAGCTCATGAAGGTGGTGTTGCGGTTGGTGAAGTCGTTCTCCGGGCCGCCCGAGCCGGCATCCAGGTAGGAGGGCCCGGGGCCCGCCTCGCCAAGCCAGCCGGCGTCCGCCTGCGGAGGGACCAGATAGCCGATGTGCTGCAGGGCGTACAGGATGGACATGGCGCAGTGCTTGGCGCCGTCTTCATTGCCCGTCACCAGGCAGCCTCCCACCTTTCCGTAGTAGGCGTACTGGCCGCGCTCGTTCAGCTCGCCGGACGTTGAGTAGAGGCGCTCGACCACCTGCGTGCACACGGAAGACTTCTCGCCCAGCCAGACCGGCGTGCCCAGCACCAGGATGTCCGCCTGCTTCACCTTTTCGTACAGGGCAGGCCAGTCGTCCTGCGCAAAGCCGTGCTCCCGCATGTCGGGCCACACGCCCGGCGCCAGCACGTGATCAACCGGCCGCACGCACTCCACCGAAACGCCCTTGCGCCGCATGATCTCCATGCTGATCTGCATCAGCCCTTCGGTGTGGGAAAGCTCAAAGCTGCGCTTCAGCGTGCAGTTCAAAAAGAGCGCGCGCAGGTCTGAAAAGTCGTAGCCCTCGGCGCTGCACAGCGCTTCCTGCTTTTCGCTCAGCCGTGTTTCCGCCATCACGCCCCTCCCGGTGCTTCCTGTTCGTACTCGGCTCGCACTCGGCTGTAGCATAACACCCGGCCCTCGGGTATGATGCCGCGCCATGGACCACTCCTTCTCTGTTATTGCGACCCTGGTCATCTACAAGGTGCTGCTGATCGGCATCGGCGTGTGGGCGCGCGGGCGCACGCACGACGTGGGTGACTTCTTCCTGGGCGGGCGGCGGCTCGGCGGCATGGTGGCCGCGCTGAGCGCCTCGGCCAGCAACGCCTCGGCCTGGACCCTGCTGGCCCTCTCCGGCTTTGCCTTCACCTTCGGCACGCCGGTGCTGTGGCTGGTGCTCGGCATCTGGGCCGGCTACCTGGTGAGCTGGCTGTGGGTGGCGCCCCGGCTGCGCGTGCTGGCGGAGCAAAGCGGTGCCCTGACTCTTATAGAGCTGATCCTGGGCGACATGCAGGACCCCTATGCCCGGCACGCGCGGCGCGTGGCTTCCTTCGTGGTGATCTTCTGCTTCAGCTTCTATGTGGCAGCACAGTTCCGGGGCGCGGGCCTGGCCTTCGCCGATGCGCTCGGCTTCCGGGTGGAAATCAGCATCCTGCTGGGCGCCGCCGTCATCCTCGCCTACACCCTGCTGGGCGGTTTCTGGGCGGTCAGCGTCACCGACGCGCTGCAGGGCACGCTGATGTTCTGCGTCGCCCTGTTCCTGCCGCCGCTGGTGCTGTTCGCCGCCGCCGAGGCCGCGGGCGCCTCGCCCTGGGCCCTTCTGGTGGAGCAGGTGAGCGGCCCGGCGCTGGCCTTCACCCAGCCGCACATCGGCTGGGCCGCGGGCGGCTTCGTGCTCGGCTCGCTCAGCATCGGCATCGCGCAGCCCGGCCAGCCGCACGTGGTGAACCGCTTCATGGCGCTGCGCGACGAGCAGAGCCTGCAGCGGGGGCGCGTGGCGGGCCTTGTGTGGATGGCCGTGGTGACCACGGGCATGGCCTGCCTGGGGCTGATTTTGCGCGGCGTTTACACGGACCCGGCCATGGTGGATGACCCGGAGCAGGTGCTCTTTTACGCCTCGCGGGAATTCCTGACGCCGCTGCTGGCCGGTTTGATCACGGCGGGCGTGCTCTCCGCCATCATGTCCACCGCGGACAGCCAGCTTCTGGTGTGCGCCTCTTCCATCAGCCGGGACTGGAACCTGGAAAAGGCGCGGGAACGGGAGGGGCTGGCCCTCACCTACCTGGTCGTCGTGCTGGTGACGGGCGGCGCCATGGTGCTGGCGCTGTATGCGCCCGACACCGTGTTCCGGCGCGTGCTCTTCGCCTGGCATGCACTGGGCGCCGCCTTCACGCCGCTGGTGTTCATGGCAGTGCTCGGGCGGCGGGTGGACCCGCGCTACGCCCTGGCATGCCTGGTGCTGGGCTTCGGCCTGACCGCGGGCATCCACGTGCTAAGCGAAGACACGCCGGGCGATTTCGTGGAGCGCCTGCTCCCCTGGCTGCTCTCCCTCGGCATCGCCTACGCCGGCACGCGCACAGCGCGGGTGCGGGGCGGTGCGAATGGCGGCGGGGCGGCAGTCGGGGCGTAGCAAGACGCGCTGCAAGACGGGGGTAAGCGGGTGGTGCGCCGGGCCGCAAAACAAGCGACCGGGGTTTTCCATCGGTGGAGCGCGGGGGCGCTTGAGACGCAAGACGTGCGGTCGTGGTTTTCCATCGGTGAAGCGCTGGGGTGGCGAACCTTGCGGGGCCGCCGGATGGGGCGTAAGCGGGCGTAACGCCGGATTATAAGACAGGCGGTCGTGGTTTTCCGTCGGTGGCGACGGAAGAATTATAAGACTGCCTGGGTGCACTCAGCGCGAAGCCTTGTACACGCCCCGCTGCGCAAACTGCCCGCGCGGCATGCGCTGATTGGGCTGCTCGATTTTCCGGTAGTCTTCGGGCAGGGCATCGCGCGGGCCAATGCGCCCCGCCGCAATCGCGCACATCACGGAAAAGTCCTGGTCATCCACGCCCAGCTTTTCGTGCGCCGCGGCGCGGTCGATGCCCGCCATGCCGTGCGTGTAAAGGCCCAGCAGGCGCGCCTGCAGCGCCAGCGACATCCATGCCGCCCCGCAATCGAAGGCAGCCGTGCCGATCTTCTTGCCCTCGGCAGTGCGCACCCGGGCGAACAGGAACATCAGCAGCGGCGCCTGCTGCGCCCAGACCCGGTTGCCCTCCAGCAAAATCGAATCAAAGAGCGCCCGCTCTGGCCCGTCCGTTTCATACAGGAAGAGCCACGGCTGCCGGTTGCTCGCAGAAGGCGACCAGCGCGCCGCCTCGAAGAGCGAAGCTGTTTCATCCTCGCCGAGCGGCTCGGAAAGGTACGAACGGGGCGACCAGCGCCCGGTAAAGAGTGCATCCACCGCCGCATCGGCCTGCCGGGCGGGGGGGCTTTCGCCTGTATCGCTCATCGAATCCGCGCTCCCATCGTGTGGCGCCGCCGACGGGCGGCATGGGGATGATGATGATGATGTGTGCTGGTGGGCGCGCCCGGATTCGAACCAGGGACTTCCTGCTTGTAAGGCAGGCGCTCTAACCGGCTGAGCTACGCGCCCCGCAGCGCCGGGAGTGTAACCGGTGCGGGCCATGCGGACGATAGCCATTCCCCTGGTGAAGTCAGCCGGGGCCGCAAGACCAGGGCCGACTTTGTGTTCTGTCGAGGCGCGGGGTTTTTGTGCGCGCGGCAAGTCGGGTCGGCAAAGAACGACGCCGGGCAGGCCGCCTGCATGAACGCATACACGCCCCACGGGCGGCTGACGCCGGTGCTATACTGGCGCCCGGAAAGCCGCCAGGAGGGCCCACATGAGTCTGCGCATCGAACGCATCCCCACGCTGCGGGACAACTACACCTACCTGCTGATCTGCGAGCAGAGCGGCGAGGCCGCAGTGATCGATGCGCCGGAGTTCGAGCCGGTGGCGAAGCGGGCAGAGGCGCTGGGCGTAACACCGGGCATGGTGCTCTCCACCCACCACCACCCGGACCACTCCATGGCGAACCCCGAGCTGGCAGCAGCCTACGGCGCGCCTGTCTATGGCCACCGGGGCGATGCCGAGCGCCTGCCCGGCTTTACGCACGGCCTGGAAGCGGGCGACACCCTCAAGGTGGGCGCGCAGCAGGCGCGCGTGCTCTTCATCCCCGCCCACACCAGGAACCACATTGCATATCACTTCGACGAGGCGAAGGCGGTGTTCAGCGGCGACACCCTCTTCGTCGGCGGCTGCGGCCGTCTCTTTGAAGGCACTGCCCAGATGATGTTCGAGGCCATGCAGCAACTGGCGGCCCTGCCGGACGACACCCGCGTATTCTGCGGCCACGAGTACACCGAGAGCAACCTGACATTCGCCGCCCACCTGGAGCCGGGCAACGCCGACATCGCAGATGCTCTGGAGCGCGCCCGGCAACGGCGCGCGCAGGCCGCGCCCGACTGGCACGACGCAGGTGATGCGGAAATGACCGTGCCCGGTGTGATCGCCGAAGAAAAACGCATCAACCCCTTCATGCGCGCCGAAAGCGCCGAAGAACTCGGGCGACGCCGCACGCTCAAGGACAACTTCTAGGTGCACGGCGCCGAAAGCGTGCTGCAGCACCGGGTGGCCTTTTACGAAACCGACGCCATGGGCGTGGTGCACCACGCGAACTACCTGCACTTCATGGAGCGGGCCCGGGTGCACTGGATGGAAGAGCAGCACCGCCCCTACACGGAGTACGTGGCCGAGGGGCTGCAGTTTGCGGTGATCCGGGTGGATGCGGAATACCTGAAACCCGCCCGCTTCGACGAGCGCATCGAGGTGCGCGTGCGGCTCTGCTGGGTGCGCGCCGCTTCGCTTAGCATGTCTTACGAAATGTACCGCGCGGGCGAATTGCTGCTGCGCGGCACGACGGAGCACGCGGTGATCGACGCGCAGGGGCGCGTGCGCCGCCTGCCCCGGGAGCGCCGCGCGCAGCTCGAGGCATTAGCCTCGGGTTCGCCGGCGTCCTGAAACCGAAACCGGCCCGCACGCCCACAGGAAATACAAAACAGCGAACGCAGCGACGGGGCCGGCGGCGCAGCGGTAGGCCACCTCCGTTGCCAAGGCGCCCTCAGGAAAGGCGAAACAGCGAACGCAGGCGGCGGCCGATCTGTTGTTCCGACCAGCGGGAAACGCGCTCCACCGCGAGCAGCACGTCCTGTTGCCCGGACCAGTGGCTGCGCACTATATCCGGGTGCACGTGGTTCACCAGGCGCGAGACGGTGGCGGCCAGCACCACCAGGTCGTCCAGCACGCCGAGCGGGCCGAACAGGAAGCTCGGCAACAGGTCGATCGGGGAGAGCAGGTAGGTCACGCCCAGCACGGCCAGCGCGCGATTGCCGGGCGCCACGCGCGGGTCCGCTATCAGGCGGCAAATCAGCAGCAGCAGGTCCGGCATCAGCAGCAGGATGTCGCGCACGTCCGAAGCGGCGCCCGGCAGGGCCGGTCGCAGCCGGGCGCGCAAGCGGTCGTAGAGGCGACGCGCGCGCAGGTCCGCGTCGATTTCAACGGGCCGCCGCCCTTCGGCACGAGGCCCGGAATCGGCACGCCGCCCTTCGCCACGCGGCCCGGCATCGGCGCGCCCGCGCCCTTGCTGCCCCTGCCCTTGCCCTTGCCCGTGGCGCTCGTGCTCGAACTCATGCGCTTGCCCGTGCGCTTGCTGTCCGTGCCCTTGCCCGTGCATATACCCGTGCGCTTGCTGTCCGTGCCCTTGCCCGTGCATATACCCCTGCCCCTGCCCTTGCAGCGCGTGAGGTTCCACCACCTGCCCCCCTACCCGGTAAACACGCCGCGGCGCTGCGCGAGGCCGCGCCCGATCTGTGCGGAAACTGCAGCGCGCACCTGTTCCACCTTTTCGGCGACCGCGCGTTCCGGCAAATCTCCCGCCGCCGCCCCGAAGTCGATCACCTCGCCAAAGCCGATCCAGTACTTCACCGGCAGCGGCAGCAGGCCCAGCGGACCCAGCCAGGGGAAACCCAGCGTGATGGGAAAGGCGGGCAGGCCCAGCCGGCGCGCCGCGGGCGCCCAGTTGGCAAGGCCCGGCTGCTGTTCTTCGGAACCGACAATGCCCACCGGCACAATGGGCGTCTCGGTTTCCAGCGCCAGCCGCACAAAGCCCGTCCCGAAGCGCTGCAGTTGGTAGCGCCGACGGTAGGGCTTGTTCAGGCCGCGCACGCCTTCCGGGAACACCGCCACGCACTCCCCGTCTTCCAGCAGGGCCGTGCAGTTTTCCGGCGTGCCCACCATGTTGCCGAGGCGTCCGGCCAGGGCGCTGATGAAAGGCAGGCGCGCCATCCAGTACTCGCCCATGCCGCGCAGCAGGCGCGGCGGCCTTGCGTCGAGCAGCAGCGCCATGGCCAGCATGGCCGCATCGAAGGGCAACTGCCCTGCGTGGTTGGCCGCCAGCAGCACGCG
>CAZJXU010000157.1:0-4131 GCA_964550095.1 uncultured Spirochaetales bacterium
TTATGAAACGCGCACGGGAAACATCAGGATCCGGTACCCGCTGGAATCGGATGGAGTTCACGTCATGGAACCTGTGAAGAAGGGGAGCGTCTGGGAAATTCCCGACATGATGCATACACCCAAAACCGAGCGAACGCACCACCCTACGCAGAAGCCATTGCAGCTTCTTTCCCTGATCATAGAAGCCAGCAGCAAGAAAGGGGACATGGTGCTGGACCCTTTCTGCGGTTGCGCAACTGCCTGCATTGCAGCCGAAAAACTGCATCGGAAGTGGGTGGGCATTGACATATCTTCAAAGGCGGCGGAATTGGTGCAAATTCGCCTCCATGATGAACTCGGCTTGTACTTCAAAGGAACCCTGCGCGACGATGTTCCCCAGCGCACCGACCTTGGAAAGATCCCCAGGTACAACAGCATCGAGAACCGGAAAAAACTGTACGGAGAGCAAGGCGGGTACTGCAACGCATGCGAACATCACTTCGAGTTGCGACATCTCGAAGTGGATCACATCGTGCCCCGTAACGATGGCGGGACGGACCACATTTCAAATTTGCAATTGCTGTGTGGAAGTTGCAACAAAATCAAAGGTCCCAGGCCTCAGGAATACCTTATCCAGTGCCTGACGGATAAGGGTTGGGTAAAGAGGAAAAAGAAAGAAGGGCGGTAACCTCCATACCCCTTCCCTGTCTCTCCCGGCCCGCAAACGGCCCGGATTCTCACCCCACGCCCGCTCCATGCCCTCCTCATCCACCCCGCGCGCTCTCTCCGGTCCCGAATGGGGCCCCCGCACCGCAAATACCCCGGGGGCGCTGCGAAAGCTGAAAGGCTGCTGCGCAAGGCCCCCGAATTCCCCGGGGCCGCTGTGAAGGCGGCGAAGGCCCCAAACCGCCGCTCCGAAGCCTCCGAAAATCCGCCCTTGACCTGCGGGCCCGCAGGGTGTAGAAATGCCCCCATGAGCGCAGCTTCAACGCATCACGCCTGCCCGGCCGCTTCCGGCCAGGCCGCTCCCGGCCCGGTCGCTGATCCCTGCCCGCTGCCCGCGGGCGGGCGCGGCGATTTCGGCTGGGGCTTTAGCCGGTGGTATGCCTTTGCCTCCGGGGCGCGGAGGTGCGCGGTCGCAACCTGACGAAGCCAACTGAGCGACAGAGCGTTTCACCGAGCCCCGAGAGGAACACACACCTCCCGGGGCTTTTTCATTGCAACGCATTGCACGGGGAGAGACACATGAAACCTTCAGAGACCGTCATCGAAGATCGCAACCTGCAGGGCATCACGGCCCTGCCGACGCCCGAGCAGGTCAAGACCGACCTGCCGCTTTCGGCGCAGGCGGCGCGCATGGTGCGCGAAACGCGCCAGACGGTGCGCGCCCTGCTGCACGGCAAGGACCATCGCCTGCTGGCGCTGGTGGGGCCCTGCTCGCTGCACGACCCGGAGGCCGCGCTGGAATACGCGGAGCGGCTGGCGCCCGTCGCCCGGGAGCTGCGCGGCGAGCTGCTGGTGATGATGCGCGCCTACTTCGAAAAACCGCGCACCACGGTGGGCTGGAAGGGGCTGGTCAACGATCCGCACCTGGACGGCTCCTGCCGGGTGGCGGAGGGCCTGGCCGCGGCGCGCACGCTGCTGCTGCAAATCGGAGAGCGCGGCGTGCCTTGCGCGACGGAGTTCCTGGACCCGGTGACGCCCCAGTACCTGGCGGACGGCGTCTCCTGGGCCGCGATCGGCGCACGCACCACGGAGAGCCAGACTCACCGCGAGCTGGCCAGCGGTCTTTCCATGCCGGTCGGCTTCAAGAACGGCACCGACGGCAACTGGCAGGTGGCGGTGGACGGGATGATCGCGGCGAAGCATCCCCACAGCTTTCTCGGCATTCGCGCGGGCGGCGAGGTGGCCGTGGTGAAAACGCTGGGCAATGCCGACACCCACCTGGTGCTGCGCGGCGGGCGCGGCGGAACCAACTACGACCGCGCAACCACAGAGGCGGCGGCGGCGGGCGCCGCGCAGGCGGGCGCGGCGCGCGGCGTGCTGATCGACTGCTCGCACGGCAACTCGGAAAAGGACCACACGCGCCAGGCGGTTGTGCTGCGCGAGGTCGCCCGGCAGGTGCAAAGCGGCGCACAGGGCATCCTCGGCGTGATGCTGGAGAGCCACCTGCATGCAGGCAACCAGCCGTGGCAGGCGGGGGCTGCGCTGCGCTACGGCGTTTCCATCACGGACGCCTGCATCGACTTCGAGGAAACGCAGCGCCTGCTGAGCGAGCTGGCGCGGGCGGGACGCCGCGCCCGGGGCAAGAACGCCCGGGCCGGGCTGCGGCGCAGCGCGGCGGCGTAGGCCGGGGTGGGCTGCGGCGCAGCGGCGTAAACGCGGCGGGCGAGGCGCGGCGGGACTGGCCGGATGCGCAGAAAAGCGGCGCACGACGGTGTAAGTTGAGGTGGGCGGGCCGCTTCCGGGCGCGCTACGCTGGCAGGTTCACAGACACCGGAGGCAAGACCGATGACGATGCAGCAGACACCGCTCCTTTTGCACCGCCTGATGGACCGGGGGGCCCGGGTATTCCCCCACACCGAAATCGTCACCATGCGCGGCGAAGGCGCGCACCGCCAGACCCTGGCAGAAACCCGTGCGCGGGCGAGCCAACTGGCGCACGCGCTGGCCGAGGCGGGCGTTGCGCCCGGCGACCGCGTCGCCAGTTTCGGCTGGAACAACAACTACCACCTGGAGATGTACCAGGGCGTCACCTCCATGGGCGCGGTGCTGCACACCCTGAACATCCGGCTCTCCAGCACGGAACTCGAATACATCATCAACCACGCGGAAGACAAGGTGATCGTGGCGGACCAGGACCTGCTGCCCCTGCTGGCGCCGCTGGCGGGGAAGCTCCCCACGGTGGAAAAGGTGGTGGTCTGCCCCGAGCCGGGCGCGGGCCCCTGGCAGATCGACTTCCCCGGCGGCGAAAACTACGACGAGTGGATCGAAGGCCGTCCGCAAAGTTACCCGTGGCCCGAGCTCGACGAAAACGCACCGCTCGGTCTGTGCTACACGAGCGGCACCACGGGCCACCCGAAGGGCGTGATGTACACGCACCGCAGCACCTACCTGCACACCATGGCCCAGTGCATGACGGACTCGCTCGGCCTCTCCACCACCGACACGGTGCAGGCCATCGTGCCGATGTTCCACGCCATGTGCTGGGGCCTGCCCTTCAGCACGCTGATGCTGGGCTGCAAGGTGGTCATGCCCCACAAGTTCATGACGCCGGAAACGATTCTCGACCTGATGGTGCAGGAAAAGGTCACCGTTTCCGCCGGCGTGCCCACCATCTGGCAGGGCGTGAAGGCCGCCATCGAAGCGAACCCGGGCAAGTGGGAGCTTTCCACGCTGAAGAGCGTCACCTGCGGCGGCTCGGCGCCGCCGCGCGCGCTGATCCAGTGGTTCTCGGAGACACTCGGCGTGGAAATGATCCAGGGCTGGGGCATGACGGAGACCAACCCGCTCGCCACCATTTCCCGGCGCATCGGCAAGGGCGCGCATCTCGACATCCTGGAAGAGGAGCGCGTGGTCAACCAGAGCAAGGCGGGCCTGGTCATCCCCGGGCTGGAGGTCGAAATCTTCGACGACAACTGGCGCCCCCTGCCCCACGACGGCAAGAGCGTGGGCGAGGTGTGCATCCGCGGCCCCTGGATCTGCAGCGAGTACTACAACAACCCGCAGCCGGAACGCTTTCACGAGGGCTGGCTGGTTACCGGCGACGTAGGGACGATGGACGCCGAGGAGTACCTGGTGCTGACCGACCGCTCCAAGGATCTGGTCAAGAGCGGCGGCGAGTGGATCAGTTCCATCGATCTCGAGAACCACATCTGCGCGATGGCGGGGGTCGCCCAGGCCGCGGTGGTGGCCGCGCCGCACCCGAAGTGGGATGAAAGGCCGGTCGCGATCGTGATCCGGGACCCGGAGACCGATGTTTCGCCGGAGGATGTGCGCACGCACTGCGAGGGGCGCTTCGCCAAGTGGCAGTTGCCGGACGAGGTGCTGTTCCGGGACGAAATCCCGCTGACCTCCACCGGCAAGATCGACAAGAAGAAAATCCGCGCGGCGCTGGAAAGCGAGGGCTACAAGCTCCCCGATCTGCGCTGA
>CAZJXU010000158.1:0-4724 GCA_964550095.1 uncultured Spirochaetales bacterium
ATCGTCTTTGCCCTCGACCAGCAACTGAATTTCACAATTGATCGGAGCAGAAAGAGTATATTTCTCTTCGGGATTATTTGTTTCATTGGCATCGCTCTGCATCAGCGGACTTCCATTTTGTAATGAAGTGAGGTGGCCACATTTTCGGGCTCATAAGTTACGCAGCGGTTTTTTCCGTTCTTGCTCTCCAGCCGGTGCATAAGCCAGTCGGTCTCTTCAGACATGGCCGCCCTGGCTGCTCCCAGGCATTCGTAGCTGTGCGTGGTTGCGATCACCTGGACGTTAAATTCTTTCGCGGCTTGGTGGACAGCCTTCCACAAGCGAGAGATCACCGAGTGGTGAATCCCGTTTTCAAATTCATCCACCAGGACGATGCCATCGGGCGCAGAACAGATGGCTATGACGAGACGGGCAATCCTGTTCATACCACCCCCCATTGCCGAAAGAGGGACGAGATGAGGGAAGCCGACATCACACCAGATCAGAGGCTCGCCGCTTGCAGAGTTGTCCTCGATGCTGACCAGTCTGGGCTCCACGACCTTCAAGGTTTCCAGGACGAGGTCGCTTTTCTTCTCTGTTCTGAGTTTCCCGAGTAGCTTGGCGTTTCCGGCAGGGTTGATGTTTTCAGAAGAAAGCAAAAGTATGGCCGGGAATTCAATCGAGACAGCTTTTTGAGTAAATGCAAACGCACCCTCATTGTTGACACCTATTCGGTTTTGGACAGGTTTGTTTAGCCCGGTGCTGAAGTTGAATGCCAAATTTCGCCCGTGCTCGGAATTCGTTTCTCGGGTCGATTTCGAGTCACTAGCCGGATCGAAATGGACCACGTCGGTCTGAACAGATTGTATTTTCAGATTCATTTCATTGACTTTGGAGTGATATCCGGAAATTTCAGCGATCTTGCTCAAATCAAAGTTTGAGAACATGGGCTTCCACCAGGTTTCCCATATTGCTTCTGGAGAGCGGGCAGTGAATTCGTGGCTGCGAGTAATTGCGGGAGATGCAACAGATCGGGGGTTTCCAAAGAAGCAAAGCATGAGCAAAGCCTCGAGGAAGCTCGTTTTTCCGGCGTTGTTCTTACCGGCAATGATGTTGACGCGGCGCAGCTCGTCCACGCTCAAGTCGTAGAGGCCACGGTAGTTTCTGATGTGAACTTTTTCCAGCACTGGTTCCACTCCTCGCGTCCCCCGGGCAGGCGGCGCAATCACCACCCACACCATACCAGAAACGCCGGGATAAAGTCAAGGCCCATTTACGGGCCTGGCCTGCAGGCGCCGCCCGGCTGCCGCGAGGCAGAGGAACGGAGGCCCCGCCCCCTCACGGGCAGGGCGACAGGCCGGAGAAGTGCGCCGCGATGTCTGCCACGTCCTGGTCGCTCAGGCTCATGACGAAGGGCTGCATGGTGGGCTCCACCCGGTCGCCGTCCCTGAATGCCTTGATCTGCTTTTCCAGGTAGGGCTGCTGCTGCCCGGCCAGGTTCGGCCATAGCGGGTTGCCCGAGATGCCCTTGCTGCCGTGACAGGCGCTGCACACGACGGCCTTGTTCGCGCCCGCCTTGGCGTCGCCCGCGGCACGGGCCGGCTGCGGCTTTGCTGCGACTACGAGCGCGAGCAGCAAGAAGGCCGCCGCACAGATCGCGCCTGCTTTGATGTTCATCGTGTTGCTCCGTTGTTGTGGTCAGTTTCGCGCCACGCCTGCTTCTGCGCCGACGCCGATTGCCCGGCGTCTGCATCCGCGCCGCCAACGCTGTTGCCTGCACCGCCACCGACGCCTGCGCCGCCACCGACGCCTGCACCACCACCGACGCCTGCGCCGCCACCGACGACACTTCCGCCGCTGATGCCACCACCGCCGACACTGCCACCACCGCCGACCGCGGCCGTCATCGTAGCCGTCGCCGCTGCGGCGCCCGCCGGCGCCGGACCGAAACCACCGCCGCCCGAAACACCTGCACTGCCGGCGTCACTCGCGCCAACCGCACCGTCCGTCGGTGCGGCTTCGCGCCTTTCCACCACCAGGGCCGGGCGCGTCTCGCCTTTGCCGATCACGAGCAGGTCCCAGATCAGCAGCAGCACGCCCAGCACCACCATGGCGCCGAACACGGCGCGCCAGTGCATGCTCGCAACGAAAGCGGGCTGCATCTGCCCTGCGAAGTAGGCCTCCCAGGTCGAGCCGCCTGCGGCGCGCTCCACGAAGGCCTGCTCGTAGCCCGCGATCAGCATGGCCATGGTCATGCCGAGCACGCCGACGTTCAAAAGGGCCAGCGTCCACTTCCAGCGCCAGTTGCCCCGGAAGTCGCCGGACATCCACACGTTGCCGCGCAGGGTCTGCACGGCGATGTAGATCATGGCGATCACTATCGTCGCGTAGGCGCCGAAGAAGGCCAGGTGTCCGTGCGATGCGGTCCACTGCGTGCCGTGGCTGTACAGGTTGATCTGCGGGAGGGTCTGGAAGAAGCCCCAGACGCCCGCGCCCAGGAAGTTGCCGAAGGCGTGCGCGATCAGCCACGCCAGCGCCGGGTGGTTCTTGCTGCGGAAGTCGTGCCGCCCGGCGTCGTACACCGCGTGCACCACCATGGCGACCAGCGGGATCGGCTCCAGCGCCGAGAAGAAGCCGCCGATGGCGAGCCAGTACTCGGGCGTGCCGATCCAGAAGTAATGGTGGCCGAGCCCCAGGATGCCGGAGCCGAACATCAACGCGACTTCAATGTACAGCCATGTAGTGACGATGTAACGCCGCGTGCCGAGGGTTTTCATCAGGCCCCAGGCCATGATGCAGCCGACCAGCACTTCCCAGGTGGCTTCCACCCACATGTGAATCACCCACCACCACCAGAACTGGTCCACCGTGAGGTTGGTGGTGTAGAACATGCCGGCCAGGTAAAGCCCGGCCAGCGCGATCAGGTCGAGCACCAGGGTGCCGGAAATGCCGCTCCAGCGTCCTGCGACGAAGGTGCCGGCCACGGTGTAGAAGAAGACCAGCATGCAGACAACGATGCCGATGTCGGCCCAGCGCGGCGCTTCGATGTACTCGCGCCCTTCGTTGATGAACCAGATGCTGGCCTTGGTGCCCGCGCCCGATTGCACCAGCAGGTACACGGCCACCACCACGACCACGGCGGTGGTCAGCACCCAGAAGCCGGCCTTGGCGAGTTTGGCGCCCACCAGGGGCACGCCGGCTTCGTCTTCCACCAGCCAGTACACGGAGCCGATGAAGCCGTATAACAGCCACACCACCAGTGCGTTGATGTGCACCATGCGGTTGACGTTGAAGTCGAGCACGCCGTGGAAGAGGTCCGGCGCGAGCACCTGGATGCCCGCGACCAGGCCGAACGCCACCTGCGCCAGGAAGAGCACCATGGCCACGGCGAAGTAGTGCACCGCCAGTTGCTGACCCTTGCTGAGCGCCGCGTAGTTAATGGCTCCGAGTGTCATTGCAGTTCTCCTTGCGGCAGCGGCGTGAAGTTCGCCGGGAAGCCGTTGGTGTCGATGGCGGACATCCACTTGAGGAATGCAATCACGCCGCGCACTTCGTCATCCGTGAGTTCCTGGTTCGGCATGCGCCTGCCGCTGCCGAAGTTGCGCGTGTTGGCCACCGGGTCGAGCAGGAACTGCGTCATCAGAATTTCGCGAGCGGCTTCGTTGCCCCAGCCCGGGTCGAGCCATGCCTTGGTCAGGTCGGGCGCGTAGTAGGCGCCGTTGCCGAGCAGGGTGTGGCAGTTCACGCAGTTCCTGGCCTGCACGGTGAGCTTGCCGAGCGTCACCAGTTCGTAGGCGTCTTCTTCGCTGAGCGTCTTGCCGAACAGCGGCGCCTCGGGCCCGATCACCGGTACCTGGTAACCGCGCTCTGCGTCGAACTCGTAGCCGATGCGGTGGTTGATGACGCTGTAGGCCGGCACGCGCTCCCCGCCGCTGTACACCACGGACAGCGTGTGAAAGGTGAGGATGATCAGCACCAGTGCCATGAAGGCGGTGATGAAGATCGCAGCTTTGCGCCAGAAATCATCGCTGGCCCACCAGGGTGTCTGGTCGTTCATGGTCTGCCCTCCATGTGTTTGCCGCCCGGGCCGGCGGCGTTTGCCGGGAGCCCGGGCCCGGTGTGAGGCGTTGCATCCGGGAAAGCGCCCTCGCTTTCGTGGACGACGTGGCTGAGGCGCCAGATGAAGCGGGGCGCCACGAAGTAACCCACCAGCATGATAGCGATCAGCAGCAGCCAGAAGCCGCGCAGCTCCAGCACGAGGGCGAAGGCGACGACGCAAACGGCCAGCGCCGCGTAAGATGCGAGCGCGGCTGCATTCGCCCAGCGCAGGGTCTGCAGGCGGGCCAATGCGAGAAAGACGGCGTAACAGGCGCCCAGCAAAACGATGCCGCCGCCGAGCAGCGCAGCGCTTGCCAAACTTTTGATGGCGACGGGTTCGTGAATACCGGCGAACATCCCGGCCCCTTGTGGTTCGGGCGCGCCAGGCCGCCCGAAAGCTTCCTCTTCGCTCGCTCTCACTTAAAGGTTGTGCACCGGGCCGGGTTTTGCAACTGCCTTGCCAACGAAAGCGGCCGCTCGCTGCGACCGGCCACTTTCGGCCCCGCAACAACCAGAAAACTTCGCACGGCTGCCAGGAGCCTCTTCCAATGGGAAATAAGACTGAAACCAGGGGCTGTTTCCAGCGGGAAATTAGCCTGAAAGGGCGGTTCTGGGCACTCTCAGGAGATGCTCGTGGACCTCAAAAC
>CAZJXU010000159.1:0-1659 GCA_964550095.1 uncultured Spirochaetales bacterium
GCGTTAGCTTTTGCCCCATGGAAGTCACCGTTCGCCTGTTCGGGTCGATCCGCGAAGCAGCCGGCGCCGCAGAGCTGGTCGTCGAGCTGGAAGAGGGCGCCTCGGCCGAGACGCTGCGCAAAACCCTCGCGCGTGATGTGCCGGCCTTCGAGACGGCCGGCGCGCGCCTGGCGGTCGCCGTGAACCGGGAGCTGGTAAAAGGCGACTGCATTCTGAAAGCGGGGGACGAGGTTGCCTTTCTGCCCCCGGTGGCGGGCGGCGGGCAGCAGCCCCGCGCCGTGCTTTCCGAAACGCCCCTGGATGTCGCCGCGGTCACGGCGCGGGTGGCGGGCGAGGATGCGGGCGGCCTGGTCACCTTTGTCGGCACGGTGCGCAGCCGTTCTCGCGGCCATGAGATCAAGCGCCTGGAGTACGAAGCCTACGCGGGCATGGCGGAGCGGGAACTCGAGCGCATCTGCGACGAAGCGGCAGAGCAAAACCCGGGCGCGCGGGTCGCGGTGGCGCACCGCACCGGGCGTCTTTCCGTCGGTGACATCGCGGTGGTGGTGGCGGCCGCGGCGCCGCATCGCGAAGGCGCCTTCGCCGCCTGCCGCTACACCATCGACGTGCTCAAGCAGCGCGTGCCGATCTGGAAAAAGGAAATCACCACCGAGGGTGACTACTGGGTGGAGGACACGCCTTAGTGCCGGCTCACGAAGAAGCGCACGCGAGCGTTGCGCGGCACCGTGCGCAGGCGCCGCGCGCCCTGGGCTGTGCGGTGCTCACCATCAGCGACACGCGCACGCCCGAAACCGACAGCGGCGGCGCGCTGCTCTGCGAACTGCTGCGCGCCGCGGGGCATCGCGTTTTGCAACACCGCATCGTGCCCGACGATGTGGACGCCATTCGCGCCGCCGCCCTGGAAGCGCTGGAAGACGCCGGGTGCAGGGTGCTGCTCACGACAGGCGGCACCGGCATTGCGCCGCGCGATGTCACGCCCGAAGCGCTGCGCCCGCTGCTGGACCGCGAACTGCCCGGCTTCGGCGAGTTGTTTCGCAGCCTCTCCTACCAGGAAATCGGCTCGGCCGCGCTGCTCTCGCGGGCGCTGGCCGGGCTGCGCGGCCAGCAGGTGCTGATCGCCCTGCCGGGCTCGCGGGGCGCCATCCGCACCGCGCTGGAAAAGCTGGTGCTGCCGGAACTCGGGCACCTGGTGGGTGAGAGCGGCAAGCATACAGGCGAGGCTGGCGAGGCCGGCGGGCGCCTTACCAACAAAAGTGGCCGGCGGACTCGTAACTAACGGACGTGCTCCAGAGCCCGCCCGCCGGCCCTATTGCTCCCGCAAATACCAGAGAATTCCGCACGGCTGCCAATATCCGGTAGCCAGGCCAAATTTCGGGACTTCAACGTCACGTACAGGCATCCCGGCTTCGCCACGCGCCCGGCCCTCTCAGTCCTCCTCCACCAGGCGCACTGCCGTTCCCGTTTGCCAGCGCCAGCGCCGCGCCGTGCCCGCGGGCACTTCCAGCACCGCGTCTATCACCTGCTGCGGCTGCACCCGGCTGTCGGTTCCGGGCTCGTGGGGCACGTCGTGGCTGATTTCCACGATGCGTCCCTGGTAAATCCACACGATGTCGATGTCGAAGTGCATGTCCTTCATCCAGAACATCGGGCGCTGCGGCG
>CAZJXU010000160.1:0-3373 GCA_964550095.1 uncultured Spirochaetales bacterium
GGTCCACGCGCCCCTCGTAGCCGCGGTCGCTGCGCGTGGACCCGGCCAGGCATTCTCGCAAAACCACGCCTTGGGCTATCGCCGCGCACACCCCGGCGAAGCAATAGGTGTAGGGGAGAGGGGCAGGGCGGGCTACCCGCCGGGGCGGCGGGCCTGTTACCTTCGCCCCCGTGCCGCCCCGAATGCCCCGCATTGATGAGAAGCTGCTGGCGCGCGGTCGCCGGCACCTGCTGCGCTGCGACCCGAAACTGGCGCCCATCGTGCGCCGCGCAGGCGCCTGCGGTCTGCGACGTCAGGGCGATCCGTACCGCTTCCTGGTGCGTTGCATCCTCTACCAGCAACTGGCGGGCTCGGCCGCCGCCGCCATCGAGAAGCGCGTGCACGCGCACTTCGGCGGGCGCGTGCCGCCTCCCGAAAAGCTGGCGCGGGTTCGAGACGCCACGCTGCGCGCGCTGGGCCTCTCCCGGCAAAAGGCGGCCGCGATGCGCGAGATCGCACGCGCATTCGCAGACGGCGCGGTGCGCGCACGCCGCCTGCCGTACATGAGTGACCCCGAAATCGTCGAAACGCTGTGCACGATACGGGGCGTGGGCCCCTGGACTGCACACATGGTGTTGATGTCCAGCCTCGGCCGTCCCGACATCCTGCCGGTGGGCGATTACGGCGTGCGCAAGGCGGCCGCCATGCTCTACGATCTGCCCGAACTGCCGGGCCCGCGCGAGCTGGAAGCGCTGGCCGAGCCCTGGCGCCCTTACCGCAGCCTGGCGAGCTGGTATCTTTGGCGGGCCACGGAGATGGTGACGCCCGAGTGATGTATGGGCGGGGCTGGTGAGCGTCTCGTTGCCGACAGGGCCGGCCATCGCCGCTTTGCAGCGGCAACCGGCCACGACAAGTTGATAAGTCAGGCGAGCGACGGAAATCATGACGCCCGGGTAAAACAGGGCGGGCTGGTGAACGCCCAGGGAACGATGCGGTCGCCCGCACGGGAAGCGGCGAGCGGGCCGGTGTCGTCCTGAATCAGGGGGCAGTCGCCGCCGCCTGGAGCGGCGACTGCCCGTGCTGCCTGGAGCGGCGAGCGGGGCCCGTGCCGCCTAGACCGTCCACGAAATTTGACAAGTCACGTGACGCCGAGCGTCTGTACACATGACGCCGAGCGTCCGTAATCGGAAACCGAAACGTGGGCGCGAACTCACGCGTCACCGCTGAGTGCACCGCGGTCGATACGGACGGCCACCGCCCGGCGGCGGCCGACCGCCACGACAAGTTGACAAGTCCATGAACGCACCGCTGAGCTTCCGGGAAAGTTTCGCCCTGCTGCTGGCGCGGGATTTCCGCCGCCTGTTTTTGGCGCGCGGCGTTTCCGCCTTCGGCTCCTCGATGATGTACATCGCCTTGCCCTTCGGCGTGCTGGAGGTGGCGGGCAGCGAACAGCCGCAGATGGTCGGCTTCGTGGTGGCGTCCGCCACCATGGCCCAGCTTTGCGTGCAGCTTTTCGCCGGGGCGCTGGCCGACCGCGGCTCGCGCAAGCGCATCATGGTGATTGCGGACGTGCTGGCGGCGACGGCCCAGGCCGTGCTGGCGTTTTTTCTGATCTCCGGCCTGGCGACAGTCCCCATCATGATGCTGCTGGCCGCCGCCATCGGCATCTGCTTTGCGCTGCACTGGCCGGCGGGTTTCGGCCTGGTGCCCCTGGTGGTCGCCGCGCCCAAGCTGCAGGCGGCCAACGCGCTGCTGGCGCTCGCCAACAACATGGCCTGGGGGCTGGGCGCTGCAGTTGGCGGCTTCATCGCAGCCACCTGGGGCGCCGGTTACGCCATCGCCATCGACGCCGGCACCTTCGCGCTCTCCGCCCTGCTGATCCAGGGCCTGCGGCCTCGCGCCCAGGCGCACGGCGATCAAACGCCCGGGCTGCTGCGCGGCATCGTCGAAGGCTGGCAGGAGTTCATCTCCCACAACTGGCTGTGGATCATCGTGCTGCAGTTTTCGCTGCTGGTGATGGGCTGGAACGCCACCTACGCCGTCATCGGCCCGATCGTGGCCGACCGCCTCATGGCCGGGGCGCAGGACTGGGGCATCATTTCGCTGGGCTTCGGCGCCGGGCTGGTGACGGGCGGCCTGATCGCCATCCGCGCCCGGGTCCAGCGCCCGATGCTGGTCGGCGCGCTTTGCATCCTGCCCCTGGTGCTGTTCCCGCTCTCGCTGATCCAGCCGCTGACGCCCCTGCTGCCGGCCTGCGCCGCCTTCGTCGGCGGCCTCGGCATCGAAATTTTCAGCGTGTTCTGGTCCACCACCCTGCACACCCGGGTGGCCCCGGAAGCGCTCTCCCGGGTGAGCGCCTACGACGTGGTCGGCTCCATGCTCTTTGCGCCGGTCGGAGAGGCGCTGGCCGGCCTCTCGGTGGCTGCATTCGGCGCGCCGAACTCGCTGGCGGCCGCGGCGGTGCTGATCCTGCTGCCGACGCTGGCCGTGCTGGCCACCCCGGCGGTGAGGAACCTGCGCGCCATATCAACGGACCTGCCCGGGCCGACGCCGGGAGGCGACGGCCCGGCGTGACGGCCGCGCGACGACCAGACGTCCGGCACGGCTGCCACGGCCCGGCAGCCAAGCCGGAGTCCCGGGAGCCCGGCGTTACATACGGAAGACACGGCCCGTCGCCAAGCGGCGCCGAGCCGCCGCCGCCGGGCGGCACTGGCCAGGCCGGGCCGGGCTGAGGGGGCTTCGGCGGCCGGGCTGCGGCCGCCGGGGCGGCCCACGCGGAGCCAAAAAGAGGACATCTCTAATGGGCAGAAACAGGGGACATTTCTAATGGGCGCTTACAGGGGGGGCCGGTCGCCGGTTGATGAACCGCGCATCATTCGTCATACTTCACCAAGCCGCTGCGTCCCCATCGTCTAGTGGTCCAGGACTCCGCCCTTTCAAGGCGGCAACACGGGTTCGAGTCCCGTTGGGGACGCCACGCAGCACGTTTCTTTTGCAGCTTGCGTATCAGCCACGGAACAGGTTCATCGGTGTCGTCCTGAATTGGAGCCGCCCGCTGCCCGGAGCGAACCTGTCGTGCTGGCCACGTAACCACCATGCAGCATCGCAGGGCTGAAGCTTTCGGTCACCAGGTCCAAATCCCGTGAGCCCAGCGTTACGTAAAACCTGCCCTGTCAGCCGGCCCGCCTCGTCAGCCCCGGAACATGTTCACCAGGCTGCCTGCAAAGAAGTACGAAGCCGCCACGCCCAGCAGCGCCACCAGCGCAGCGCGGCCCCGGGCCGCCCAGGCATCGCCCACGCGCCCGAGCAAAAAGAGCAGGGCGCCGAAGCCGGCGATAACCAGTAGCTGCCCGGCCTCGATGCCGATGTTGAAGAAGAAGAGCGCCGGCAGCAC
>CAZJXU010000161.1:0-5512 GCA_964550095.1 uncultured Spirochaetales bacterium
GCTCGAGCCCGGCGTCGTCGATCGCGCGGCTTACCGCCTCGCAGGCCAGCGCCAGCTCGGAGACGCCCGAGTTTTTCGAGTAGCGCGTCTGGCCGATGCCGATGATGGCGGCCTGGTCGCTGAGTGTGGCGGACATTGCCGTACTCCCTGCCCTGTTCTGTTCAATCCCGGGGCAACGCGAGGCGCACCACGGATGTGATGTGATTGCCCCAGGCGTTGTCCCCGCGCACTTCGATTTCGACGCTGCCCTCGTCGATGCTCACGATTTTGCCGCGAAGGCGCAGCGTGTCGCCCGGCAGGTTCGGCCCGCCGAGCCTCGTCTTGATGCCTTTAACCAGCGCATCCGGCCCCGCCCAGTCTGTAACAAAGCGGCTGACCAGTCCGCCGCTGGTGAGGATGTTCATGAACACGTCGGGGAGGCCCTGGGCGCGTGCCGCCGCCGCGTCGTGGTGCACCGGCGTGTAGTCGCGCGAGGCCAGCGCGCCGCCCACCACCAGGGTGGCGCTGATCGGCAAATCCAGCGGCGGCAGCGCATCGCCCGGCGAGATCGAAGCAAGGCTGCGGGTTTTCATGCTTCCGCCTCCTCCACTTCGCCTGCAGCCAGGCCGCTGCCCAGCGCGGCGAGCATTTGCGCGGCGCCGCCGCATTGCAGTTCCAGCGCCTTCGCCCACAGAAAGTAGCGCTGTACCGGGTAATCCCGGTCGGCGCCCATGCCGCCGTGCAGGTGCACGCATGCGCGCGCGATGCGTGCGCCCGCTTCCGCGGCCCAGTACTTGGCGACCCGCGCGTGCGCCGCGCCGGGCAAGCCGGCCGCTATGCGACTCGCGGCGCGCCAGGCCGTCCAGCGCAGCGCTTCCCGGTCGATGAAGGCGTCGGCCAGGCGCTGCTGCACCGCCTGGAAGGAACCGATCGGCGTGCCGAACTGTTCGCGCTCCCGCGTGTACTCTGCAGTCAACTGGATGGCGTGCGCGCACACCCCCACCTGCATCACCGAGATCGCGGTCCACACGCGCGGCATCAGCCAGGCCAGCACTTCGTCGCCCGGCGCGGGCAGGCGCGCGTCCGCATCGAGAGTCGCACCGGAAAATTCCATATCGAAGATCGGCTCGCCGGTGGACGTGCGCGCCTCGTGCAGCGTTACGCCCGGCCCGTCCGGCTTCACCAGGAAAATCGCGAGCGCGCCCTCAAACATGGCGGGCGTCAGCACCAGGGCGGCGTCGCCCGCACAAGACGCCTCCCGCGCGCGGCCTTCGAGCAAAAAGCCCTCGCCCGCTGCGCTTGCGGTGGGCAGGGGCGCGCCCGTCGCCACGTCCTCCAGGGCGGCGCTCACGAACAGCTCTCCGCGCGCCAGCTTTGGCAACAGCTCGGCCTTTTGCGCCTCGCTGCCAAACTGCGCGAGCGGCAAGGCGCCGGAAACCAGGCTGGATATCCAGGGCCCCGGCGCTGCGCGCCGGCCGAGTTCCTCGAGCAGCACGCACAGTTCGCCAAAGCCCATGCCCATGCCGCCGTATTCCTCCGCTATGGCGATGCCGAGCAGGTTCGCCTCTGCAAACTGCTCCACCAGCGGGCGGCCCTGCCAGGCCGAGTCGTGCAGCGGATTCGGCAGGCGGCCGGCGTCCGCCTCCGCTTGCAGAATCCCGCGCGCCACGTCCAGCACCGCCTGCTGGTTTTCGTCGAGAGCAAAATCCATGCGCTTTTAGCTCGCCGGCCTGAACAGGGGCAGCTTGAAGCCGTCCTCGTCTTCGTGAATGAAGGCCTCCAGCTTCATGCCGATTTCGAGGGCGCCCGGGGCAACGCCCACCACATTGGAAACAATGCGCTCGCCTTCCTCCAGGTCCACCAGCACGGCGAGTATCGGAAACTCGTAACCCGGAAATTGCGGGTGGTGAATCACGGTGTAGGTGTGCAGCGTGCCGCGTCCGCTGATCGGAACGCTGTCCCACTCCATGGAGCGGCAGTGCGCACACATCGGGCGCGGCGGGTGGCGCAGCCGCTCGCAGGCGCTGCAGCGCTGCAGCTCGATTTTCCCCTCGGCGATTTTGTTCCACCACCAGGCGTTGTCGTGACCCATGGGCGGCTTGATGCGCGCGGGCCGGGCGGGCGCTTTCGCATCGGCGCCAGCGCCCTCTGCGGGCGCTTCTTTCGGAATGAACTTGAACACCCGGAAGCTCATCCAGCCGACTTCTTCTCCATCGCCTTCCTCTCCACCGGAGACCGTGAAGCGGGTGCGCGTGGTAATGAAGAAGCCGACGCCCACGCCGGTGGCCTTTTCCTCGGAGATCTCTTCGATCACGGTCTCGGCCTGCACCCGCTCGCCCAGGCGCAGGTAGCGGGTGAAGCCCTGCTCGGTGTCCGTACCCAGCACGCCGCTGTAGCCCGCATCCGTGAGCCGCTTGTGCAGGCGCTGTTCTTCGTTGCGGGGCGTGTCGTAGCCCTCGTGCATGGCCCAGCCTTCCATGATCCAGGCCTGCAGCATCAGGGGCGGCGCCACCAGTTCCCCGTGCACGCCGGCGGCCGCCGCTTCCGGGTCCAGGTACGAAGGGTTGGCGTCGCCCATGGCGTCGCACCACTGGCGGATCATCGGCTCGTTGACGGGGTCGCGCGCAGCCACGGGCGGGCCGACCGGGCGGCCCACGAAGCTCGCCAGCTCTGCGCGCAGCGCTTCTTTTTCCTTTGCGTTCAGCATCGCTTGCCTCGTCGTTCAGCGCCGCGTGCGGGGCAGACCCAGCCCGGCTGCCGCGATGATGTCGCGTTGCACTTCGTTCACGCCGCCGCCGAAGGTATTCACCATCGCCATGCGGTAGGCGCTCTCCAGAAGGCCGTCCGAGAGGCCGGCATGGCTTCGCACCAGGCCCGCGCGGCCCGTGATTTCCAGAAGGTCGCGGTAGCAGTCGATCACGGTCTCGGTGCCGAACACCTTCACCGCCGACGATTCGGCCATGCCGGGCGCCCCCTGGTCCATCAGCCAGGCGCTGTGCCAGTTGAGCACGCGCAGCGCGGAAAGCCGGGCATACACCCGCGCCAGGTTCTGCTGCACCCAGGGCGCATCGATCACGCTTCCTGCGCCCTGCGCCGTTTCCCGGGCGAAGCGCTGAACCTCGGCGAACAGGTGCTCCAGCGAGGCCGGCATCGCCAGCGTGATGCGTTCCAGGTTGAGCTGGCCCGTGATCAGCCCCCAGCCCCCGTTCACCGGACCGACGGTGTTTTCCAGCGGCACGCGCATGTCTTCGTAGAATGTTGCGTAGGTGCGTTCGCCGCCGATGGTTTCGATGGGCGTATAGGAATAACCGGGCGCATCGGTGGGTACCAGGATGATCGATATGCCCTTGTGCTTGGGCGCGTCTTGATCGGTGCGGCAGGCCAGCCACACGTAGTCGGCGTCGTGACCGTGGGTGGTGAACACCTTCTGGCCGTTGATGACCCACTGGTCGCCTTCCAGCCTGGCCGTGGTGCGCAGCGAGGCGAGGTCGGTGCCGGCGCCCGGCTCGGTGTAGCCGATCGACACCAGTATTTCGCCCGCGCGGATCTTCGGCAGGAAGGCCTGCTGTTGCTGCTCGCTGCCCCACTGCATGAGCACGGGGCCCACGGTGTTCACCGTGATCAGCGGCAGCGGGGCGCGGGCGCGCCAGGTTTCGTCCCAGAAGATGAACTGGTCGAGGTGGCTGCGGCCCTGGCCGCCGAATTCCTTTGGCCAGCCGATGGCCAGCCAGCCGTCCCGCCCCATGCGCCCCATCGCCTCGCGGAAGGCCGGCCCGCCCAGCTCGTCCCACTCGGCGTCGAGGCGCGCGCGCAGGTCGCCTTCGGAAAAGAGTTTCCGGTAGTAGCTGCGCAGCTCGGCGCGCAGCGCGCACTGCTCGGGGCTGAGTTCGATGTGCATGGGGGGCTCTTCTGAATGCGCCGGAAAGAATGACCACTGGCGGGCGATTCGTCGAGTCCTGTGCCGTCCTGAATTGGGGCAGCCCGGCAGCAGCCCGGCAGGCGGGTGATCTGTACGTGACGCTGGGCTTACGGGAATTTGGCCTGGTTACCGCGGCTTGGCAGCCGTGCGGGATTGCTGGGCGCCTGCGTGGCCGATAGAGCCGGTCTCCATCGCTCTGCGACGGAGACCAGCCACAATTTAGGACGACACGGGCGCCCAGTACAAGGCAGTCAGCATCACCAGCACCGCGCCGGCCAGGTTCAGCCACAGGCCCGCGCGCACCATCTGCGGAATCGTGATCAGGCCGGATGCAAAGACGATGGCGTTGGGCGGCGTGGCCACGGGCAGCATGAAGGCGCAGCTCGCGGCCAGGGTCACGGGAATCGCCAGCGCCAGGGGGTCCACGCCGAGCGCCACGGCGATGGCGCCGACCACGGGCAGCAGGGTGGCGGTGGTGGCCAGGTTGCTGGTCAACTCGGTCAGGAAGATCACCAGCAGCGCCGCGCCCAGCACCAGCGCCGGCAGGCCGAAGGCCCCGAGCGGCTTCAGACTCTCGCCCAGCCACAGGGCCAGGCCGGAGCCCTGCACGGCCCCTGCCAGGCTGAGCCCGCCGCCGAACAGCAGCAGCACGCCCCAGGGCAGGCGCAAGGTCTGTTCCCAGTTCATCAGCGGCGCCCGGCTGCCGTCGCCCCGGGGGATCACGAACAGCAAGACGGCCGCGGCCACCACGATGCCGGCGTCGCTCAGCGCCTCCATGCCGAGCCAGACACCCAGCGGGCGGCGAAACACCCAGCCCGCGATCACCGCGCCGAAAAGCAGGGCGACCCGCTTTTCCGCGGGCGCTACCGGCCCCTGGGCGACGCGCAGTTCCTGGAGGTGGGCTGCGACCTCTGGCGAGGCAGGCAGTTGGAAGGGAAAGATGCGCTTCACCAGCAGGTACCAGGCCAGGGGCAGCATCAGCGCGCTGAAGGGCAGGCCGATCAGCATCCAGCCGAGGAAGTCGATGTGGATGCCGTGGTGCTCCTCGAGGAAGGCGGCCAGCAGCGCGTTGGGCGGCGTGCCGACCAGGGTGGCCATGCCGCCGATGGTGGCGGCGTAGGCCAGGCCGATCAGCATGGCGGCGCCAAAGTGGGGAAGCTGCGCCCGGCTCGTTTCGGGAGCGGAAGCGGAGATGGTGGAAATCACCGACAGGCAGATCGGAAGAAGGATCAGCGTGGTGGAGGTGTTGGTCATCCACATGCTGAGCAGGGCCGCTGTCAGCATGAAGCCCGCCGAGAGGCGGCTGCCGTCCGTGCCCACCAGGCCGACCACCAGCAAGGCGATGCGCCGGTGCAGGCCGCAGCGCTCCACGGCCAGCGCCATCATGAAGCCGCCCAGGTAGAGATATATGATGGGGTTGGCAAAGGGCGCGGCGGCTTCGCGCATGGTGGCGACTTCGAGCGGCGCAAACAGCACCAGCGGCAACAGCGCGGTGACCGGAACCGGCACGGCCTCGCAGGCCCACCAGGTCGCCATCCAGACTGCTACGGAAGCGGTGCGCCAGGCGGCGGGCTCCATGCCCGCGAGCGCGTGCGGCGCGAGGTTCATCGCAGC
>CAZJXU010000162.1:0-2388 GCA_964550095.1 uncultured Spirochaetales bacterium
GGAAGCGCCGTTCAAAAGATCGCGGCTGGAAACCCTGCGCCAGGAAGCCACCCGGCCGAGATACGCCGATGCGTCCGCAGAGCGGAAGTCTTCTGTCCATCCCTGTCCCGTGCGCCCGCGCACACGCCCGCCGCGCAGCGAAGCGGCGCTGCCGTCGGCAAAGCCCGTATCCCAGGCGTCCAGCCCGGGCACGGCGCCCGGCGCGCGCAGCGCATTCGCCCCGCCGCCGTAGAAGAGCGAAGCGTCCGGCAGGCGCAGCCCGAAGGCGTCCGCCAGGCCCATCAGGAAGGGCATCGCGGCGCCGCCCGGCCCGGCGGAAGAAGCCGCAGCGCCCGCGCCGCGCCCGCCAGTGCCGGCGCCGCCGCCATAGCCGCCACGACCGTATCCGCCGCTACTACGACCGCCACTACCACCACCGCGGCCGCCGCGCAGCGCACCCAGCGGCAGCGAGCGCCCGCCAAGAGTCAGTTCCGGCGCCGCCGCGCCCGCGCCTTTGGCCGCCGCCGCCGCTTCCACGCGCCTGCTGATCGCATCGACAGAACGCGAGGCGTACATGCGCCCGTAGCTCGCCAGCACCAGTTCCAGGGTGCGCGAAAGACGCGTGTGGTTGGGCTTCACCTGGATGCGGAGAATTCCCTGGTCGGGGTTGCCTGCCTGGTCGAACACCTGCAGGGTCAGCACGAAAACCGCGTCCGAAAGCCCGTTCGCCTGGGTGTTCGCCCGCGCGTTGTTGGTGCTGTTCACCTGCTCCGCGGTGGGAGTCCAGGTGAACACGCAGCGGCCGATCTGCGCCATGCCCGCGCCGCTCAAGGTGGTTTCCTCGGCAGTCTTCGCCCGCTCTTCGTTGGGCAAGTTGCAGGGCGTCCGAAAGCCGGCATTGGCCACGGCGGGCGTGAAGGAGTTGGTCGCGGTCGTCCCGAAGATGAAGCCCGTGGGATCGTCCAGGTCCTCCGCCTTCAGCATGAAGGTGATGGCCTCCCCTTCGTAGGCGATGATGCGGCCGTTCTGCACTTCCGGAAGCGGCGTGTCGTCGTCCGCCCGGAATATCTGCAATTCGCCCGGCACGTTCGGAGCCGGCGGCGCGCCCCGGACAAAGCGCGGCGCAAAGTCGTTGTCGTCGATATGCACCGTCAGCACCGCGTGCTCGCCCGCCGCGAAGCGCGCGTCGTCCACCGCAGCGAGGCCGAGGCCGACCTGGAAGCCCTCGCGGACGATTTCCGGCGGGTCCGCCGGGGTGGCGCCCGGCTGCACCCGCGTTTCCGCGTGCTGGTCGTCGCCGATGTCGATGACGAAGCTTTTCTCGGTCTCGCCCGGAGAAAAGAACACCGAGGGCGAATTGATCGTGCCGAGCGGGGTGTAGCCGCCGACCGGACTGAGGGGCCCGCGCAGGGTGTAGTCTGCACACGGCGCCGCCGGCGGCAGCGTGGGGGCGCCGCAGGACGTCGCAGCGCCCGACGGCGTCGCCCCGTTCACCCCGGCGTGCAGAATGGGAATGGCGACCGGGCGCTCCGGGTCGGCGGAAAGGCGCACCACGATCTCCAGCGAGGAGCCCTCGTCTGCCTCCACCGACAGATCCCCGTCCTCCGACACCTCGCCGCCTTCGACTTCAAAAGTCACCAGGATGTTCGGGTCGTCGTCGTCGATCAGCTCGATGGTACTGTCCGTGCCTTCCGGGTCGATGTCTCCCGCCGCCGCCGGCGCCAGTACGAAGTGGATCTCTTCCGGCGCCGGACAATTCGGCACGGCGCCGTCCTCCGGACAGGTCAGCGCCGCTTCGACGTCGATGATCCAGTCTTCGTCGTCGTCCAGGTCATCGTCGAGCACGTTGATGGTGAAGAAGTTCTCCCCTTCCAGGGCGCCCACGGGGATGGTGATGACCACGTCGCCTGCCACCACGGCCCCGGTTTCGGTGTTCACCGTGTAGTCTTCGCCGCGGTCTGCGTAGGAGTCTTCGGAAAAGCTCAGCGTCAGCGTCACCCCGGCGGCAAAGCCCGCGGGGCTGGCGGCCATGTCCCCGTTCTCGTCGCGCAGCAGGCTCACCTTCATGGTCAGGCTGTCGTCGCCGCCCGCGCCGTTGTCGTCGGCGTCCTGTTCGCGCAGGCTGTTCTTCGAAAGCTCCACCGAGACGACCAGCGTGTCGTCGTCCTTGATCACGGTGGTCACTTCCTCTTCGGAGATGCTGAGCAGGTCGGCGCCTTCCGGCACGGCCCCGCCCGCGGCGCCGTACAGGTCGAAATGGAAGCGGCGCCGGCTGTTCGTGTAGAAGCCCGCATCGGCCTGGTGGTCGCTGTCGTCGTCCGCGTCGTTGACCTCGTTGTGGTCGTCGTCGTCCAGCATGTTCTCGCAGGTCTGCATGGTGCGCGTCTTGACCAGCTCGCCCGTGGCCGG
>CAZJXU010000163.1:0-1769 GCA_964550095.1 uncultured Spirochaetales bacterium
GTGCTGGCAGGAGATCCCCGCCGTGCCCACCGGCGCGTTCAAGGAGTTCCCGCTGCGCTGCTTCGACGAAAGCGCGGAGGTCAAAACCTTTCGCACCAGCGGCACCGCGGCGGCAAAGCGCGGCGCCTTGCACCTGGACACCCTGGAACTCTACGAAGCCTCGCTGCGCGCGAGCTTCCGGCGCGGCGTTTTACCCGACTTGTGCGACACGCGCATCACCCTGCTGGTGCTCGCCCCTTCCGCCCGGGAGGCCCCGGAGTCTTCGCTCTCCCACATGTTCCAGGTGCTGGTGCAGGAACTCGGCGCGCCGGGCAGTGGCTTCTTCGTCACAGGCGGCGTGCTGCAGGCGGAGGCCCTCGCAGCGGCCTGCGAAAACGCCGCCGCGCCGCTTGCCCTTTGCGGCATCACCTTTATGATGGCACAGTGGACGGCAGAGTTCGCGCGGCAGGGCCGCAGACTCGCCCTGCCGGAGGACGCGCGGCTGATGGAAACGGGGGGCTTCAAGGGGCGCAGCGGCGCCATGCAGCCGGATGTTCTTTACGCGCAGCTCGAAGAGCGCCTCGGCGTTCCCGCCCAGCGCATCGTTAACCAGTACGGCATGACCGAACTCGGCAGCCAGTTTTACGATGGCGTGCTGAGCGATCCGGGCGCGGCGCGCGCCAAGCAGAGGCCGCCCTGGACGCGCGTGCGCCTGGTCGATCCGCACAGCGGCGAAGATGCAAAAGGGGACGCGCCGGGCATGATTCAGATTGTGGATCTTTCGAACACGGGCAGCGTCGCCGCCGTGCGCACTGCAGATCTTGGCCGCCGCCGCGGACGCGGCTTCGAAGTGCTCGGACGCGCGCCGGGCGCCGAAGCGCGCGGCTGTTCCCTCGCCGCCGAAGAAATGTTCGAAGGCGTAGGCGCCTGATCCGTGCGCGCGCCGTGCGCCCGAACAACGCACAACCGAAAAACGCGCGCCGCACGCAGCACAAAAATCACCGCACAAACGCAAAACACACGCCGCACGCAACACGAAGGGCCGCGCACAACCGAAAAGCAAACAACGCACGCAACATGAAAAGCGAAGCCCGCCCGCAAAGCGCCGCACGCCCGCAAAACAAACAACGCCCCAACACGATGGGCGACGCACACACCCGGAACACAAACGATGAACGCACAGGCAATACGCGAGGCGTGGGCGCAGCTCGACGCGGCCGGCCGGGCGCTGCGCGCCCTCTCGCTCGCCGAGCGCGCCGCGCTTCTGGATCGCCTGCTCGCGCAGTTGGCCGACGCGCATTCGCCCGTGCGCCGGGAACTCGAAGCCGCGCTCTCCGGCGGCTTTCACCCGGCCACCCTGCGCGCCGGCCTGGACCTCGCATTCGGCGCCTGGCAAAAAGGCGGCATGCGCGCCCTTGGGCGCGCGCAGCCGGGCCTTGCCGGGCTGGACGCGCCGGGCTTCAGCCGCACCGCTCTGCTCGCGGGCGGCGCGCTGCCGATGCCCGCCATCGAAAAAACCCTCGCATCGTTGTTGCTGGGCTCACCCCTCATGCTGCGCCCGTGCTCGCGCGACCGGCACACGCCCCGCGTGCTGAAGCGCGCACTCGAAGCGCTATCGCCCGCACTCGGCGCAGCACTCGCCGTGGTGGAATTTCCGCACGAAGACAATGAGGCGCTGGCCGCACTGCTGCAGGCGGAGTGCATTGTGGCCTTCGGAGGCGACGCTGCCATTCGCCGCATCGCTTCTGCCGTCGCCGCGGCCTCCGCCGCAGCGACGACGGGCGGCGCCA
>CAZJXU010000164.1:0-1574 GCA_964550095.1 uncultured Spirochaetales bacterium
ACCTGGCTGGCGCTGCCGGCGAAGGTTGCAGCCTTGTGCGTTGCGCTCTGGATCGCCAAGGACATCGCGTTCTTTCCCTTCGTGTGGCGCGCCTACGCGGAACGCGACCGGCACCTGCACGATGTGCGCGGACGCGTTGGCGTTGCGGAAAGCGAGCTCGACCCGCGCGGCACGGTGCTGCTGGGACACGAGCGCTGGCGCGCGTGCTGCGTGGACCAGGCGGGGGGCATCCGCGCAGGCGCGCGCGTGCGGGTGATTGCAATGCAAGGGCTGGAAGCGCAGGTGGCGCCACTGGACGAAGAGGAAGGGGCGCCGGATCCGGGCCGGGCGGGATAGCGTGCTGCACGACTCGCGCGCACGCACTAAACTGCCGCGCGCCCGGCACACCCCCGGCGCCACATCATGATTCAACGCACCAAAACCATCATCTGGCGAACCCTGCTGGCCCTGGCCGGCGGCGTCCTGATTTTTATCGGCATGGTGTTCCTGTTTCTGCCGGGGCCGGGCACGCCCCTGATCACGCTCGGCGTGGCCGTGCTGGCCCTGGAATTCGAAAGGCCGAGGCTTTGGCTGAAACACCTGCGCGCGCGGCTCGCCCGGCAAAGCAACCGAAAAGCATTCGAAAGGCCGAAGCGCCTGCTAACGCAACTGTATGCAAGGCTCACCGGGCGCGGCGTGCGGCAACCGGGCGGCGCCACGGGTGCGGCCTTCGAAAAAAACAAAGCGGCGGGCGCGCCGACGTGGCGGACACGAGTGATGCCGGGCGTGCGGGCATGGTGGACACGGGCGATGCCGGGCGCGGCGGCGCGTTCAAACGAAGACGCGGAGCGGCGCGCTTACGCCGACTCGGCGCGGCGCACACGCCCGCGTGCGAACGCGTCGCAGCCCGATGTCGGCGTGGTCGAGGCGCAGGCCTACGATTCCTGGCCGGCCGAAGAAAGCGAGACGCTGGGCGCGTGGCGCCTGCGCTTCAATCACGGCGTCACCCGGCGCGGCAATTCCGTGTTCGCCGGCGGCGCGCCGGGTCGCTCCGCCGACGATGCGGTCCAATACGCGGAGCGCTGGTACGCGGCGCGCGGACGCCGCGCCGCTTTCCAGCTCTCCCCGCTTTCCGACCCGGAGCTGGACCCCCTGCTGGAAGCCCGCGGCTACCGGAAGCAGGCGCCGGTGCGGGTGTGGACGGCGCGCGCCGAGCAGGCCGCCGTGATCGAAGGACGCGAGGGCGTCGAGGTGGTCTGCCACCAGGCACTGGATGAAACGTGGTTTGAACTCTCGGGAACGCGCGGGCGCTTCTCCGGCAAAGAGGCCGCCATTTACCGCACCATGCTGGAACGGGTCAGCCCGCGCGCCTGCTTCGCGCTGGCCTACCGATTGGGAGAACCCGCCGCGGTGGGCCTCGGCATCCAGGGCCGCGGCCTGGTCGGCATATTTTCCATGCTGACGCTGCCCGAACACCGGGGCTTCGGGGCAGGCCGCGAAATTCTGCGCGAGATTGCGCACTGGAGCATCATCCGGGGCGGCAGTTTTTTGTACCTGCAGGTCGAAGAAGACAACGAAGCGGCGCAGGGGTTGTA
>CAZJXU010000165.1:0-1736 GCA_964550095.1 uncultured Spirochaetales bacterium
CCGGGGTTGTTTTCGCCGGCCGACATCTGCTCGCGGCTCGGGCTGTTCGCCTCGATGTTGGTCGCCACCGCCTGCGGACACAGCACGGAAACCCGTATGCCCTGCTCGCCGTGCGTGATGGCAAGCCACTCCGCCAGCGCCACCGCTGCGTGCTTGGTGATGGTGTAGTGCAGCGAGCCGAACTGCAGCAGCAGGCCGGCCGCAGAGGCGGTGTTCAGCAGGTAACCGCCGCCGTGGGCGATCATGCCGGGCAGCACCGCGCGCGCCGCATACAGGTGCGCGAGCACGTGCACCTCCCACATCTTCTGCAGCGCGTCGTTCGGCGCCTCCAGGCCGCCCAGCGTGACATAGCCCGCGTTCGATGCGAAAATGTCGATGCCGCCATGCGCCGCTTCCACCTCCCGCACCATTGCAGCCAGCGCCGCCTCGTCGGAGACATCCAGCCCGTAGCCCGTGCCGCCCACCTGCGCCGCCACTTCGCGCGCGCCCGCTTCGTCCCTATCGACGACAACCAGGTGGCGCGCACCCTCGGCCGCAAAACGCTCCACCAGGCCACGGCCGATACCGCTCGCCCCGCCCGTCACCACCGCCACGCGTTCGTGAAGTTTCATGCGCCCGAGTGTAGTGCAGGCGGGGCGTGAAGGCAGCGGGCGGTGGGAGCGGGCGTCGTTCCGACCGTATCGCCTGGGGCGGCCCTGGTGGGTTATCGGCGCGAAAGTCGGCACGGCCTGCCGCCCCAGGCGGCGTCAGGCCCCGTCCGTTGATAAGTCACCCGCCTCGGGCCCGTTCCGACGACAGAGCAGGCAGCACCCGGTCCGCCACCAGTTCCAGGCTCTTCCATGCAAGCCGCGGCGGAATGCCGCCCGCCAGGGGCTGCATCGCCAGATTGCCGCGCTCCCGAATGTGCGCAGCCGCCTCCTCCACCGAAAAAATGCGGTAGTTGCCCTGCTCCGCGCGAAGCGAAGCCACGTCCTTCGCAACGCTCTTGGTGATGGATGTACCGTCGTCGCCCATCCAGGCCGCATACATGCGCGCATCGTGCAGCAGGTAGGCGCCGAGTTCCCGCCAGGCCGCGTCGACATCTTCGGCCACAAAACAGGAGGCAGGCGTATCGGCGGCAGGGTTAATGAACAGGCCGGGCGTTTGCCCGTGCGCCTTGCAAGCAGCCAGGTATTTGGCTTCCAATGATGCATCGCCGCCCATCGTCAGCATGCCCAGCCCGAAGCGCGCCGCGCGCTGCAGCGCCGGCTCGCTGTTGCCGCCCAGCAACAGCAGCGGGCCGCCGGGCGTAAAGGGTGCAGGCGTTACCTGAACCTTGCGGCCCTGCCAGGCAAAGCGCTCGCCGCGAAGCGCGCGCAGCAGGACATCCAGGTACTCATCCATCAGCCGGCCGCGGCGGCGCATATCCTTCCCGAACATCGCGTATTCTTCTGCGCGGTAACCGAGCGCGCACACATAGCTCACGCGTCCACGGGAAAGCAGATCCAGCACAGCCATCTCTTCCGCCAGGCGCACCGGGTCGTACAGCGGCAGCAGCAACGCCGCCACCTGGATGGGCAAGGTGCGGGTGCGCGCAGCCAGCGCCGTCGCCAGCACCAGAGGCGCGGGCAGGTAACCATCGGGCGAAGCGTGGTGCTCCGAAACCTGAAGCGCCGCGCAGCCCCGCGCTTCCCCCCAGGCCGCCATCTCCAGCGCCGCCTCGTATAAATCGGGCAGCGCGTGCGGGCCGTCCATCG
>CAZJXU010000166.1:0-4453 GCA_964550095.1 uncultured Spirochaetales bacterium
CGGGCGCGGCTTCGGGCGCGGGGCCGGGCGGCGAGGGTCAGCCCGCTGCCTCGCCGGATCTGCTGCAGGTCGCCATGGCCGCCATGGCCGCGGTCAACAAGGCCAAGGCGGATGCCGAGGTGTCCATGGGGCGCGGCGTCCGGCGCCTGGTGCTGGCGGCGCGGGCGGATACCCTGTCCACCCTGAAGCCGGCGCTTCGGGATGTGCTAAGCGCCACGCGCACCGAGGCGTGCGAGCTTGCGCCCAGCGAAGCGACCGAAGCCGGGGCGTTCGTGGTGCAAGATGCGGTGTTTGCGGAGGCGCCGCCCGGCCAGGGCGATGCGCCTGCCAAAGGCGGCAACGACAAAGCATCCGGCGCCGCGGGAACGCCCCAGGCCGAGGCCGCGCCCGACAGCAACACGAAGGGCGCCACCCGGACCGGGAGCGCAGACGCCGGCCCGCCCGCCGAGGGAGAAGCATCTTGACGACCTCTGGCTCCCGGGCAGCGTCGGGCGCGCACCGGTTTTCCGAACCGGCACGGCGCGCCGGGCGCTGGCTCTTCGCCGCCGAAGGCAAGCTGCACTTCGCCTTCCGGGCCGTCGCGCGGCTCGGCGCAGCGAGCACCCGCGTGCTGGTGGAACTCGGCAGCATCGCGAGCTTCGGCGGCGCACTGGCCCTCGCCGTCCTCAAGCCGCCTTATCGCCTGCGCCGCATCATCCACGAGGTCTTCGACACAGGCGTGCTCTCGCTGCCCATCATCTGCGCTTCGGCGGTGGTGGTGGGCATGGTGCTGGGCCTGCAGCTTCACATTGTGCTGGTGCGCTTCGGGGCGGACGCCAGCCTCGGCCAGGTTGTCGGCCTGACATTGATCCGCGAACTCGGTCCGGTGCTGACGGGCCTTCTGGTCGCGGGCCGGGCGGGCTCGGCCATGGCCGCCGAAATCGGCGTAATGAACTCGACCGAACAACTCGACGGCATGCGCACGCTGGCCGTCGATCCGCTGCACTACGTGGTGGGGCCCAAGCTGCTCGGCATGCTGATCGCCCTGCCCCTGCTCGCCTCGCTGTTCATCTGTTTCGCACTCGGCGGCGCCTACGGCATCGCGGTGGGCCTGCGCGGCCTCGACCCGGGCGTCTTCATCTCCGGCCTCGAACAGAACGTGGACTTCTCAAACGACGTACTGGGCAGCCTGTTGAAAGATATCGTCTTCGGGCTCATCATTGCGCTGGTCGCCACCTACCGCGGCTTTCACAGCGGGCGCAGTGCGGCCCAGGTGGGCCGCGCCACGACATCCACCGTCGTCACTGCATCCATCTGGATTTTGATCGCAGATTTCATCGTCACCGCCCTCTGGGGCTTCTAAACACGCGAGGCAACCATGCAAAGCACACCGATTCGAGACTTCATCGTGGGCCTTTTCGTCCTGGCGGGGCTGCTCAGCCTCGCCTACCTCTCGCTTTCGCTGGGCGGCGCGGCGGACTACACCGGGCGCGGCGGCATGCAACTCAGCGCGTACTTCAGCGAGATCGGCGGCCTGAACGAGCGCTCGCCCGTTACCATTTCCGGCGTGCGGGTCGGGCGGGTGCAGAGCATTCGCCTGGGCGAGGACCTCGACGCCCACGTGCTGCTGGATGTGAACGACGCGCTGGAGCTGTCGATCGACACCTCCGCGGCCATCCGCACCTCGGGGCTGCTGGGCGACCAGTACGTTGCCCTTTCACCCGGCGCCGAAGACGAGCTGCTGCAAGACGGCGACACCATCGAGTTCACCGAGAACGCACTGAACGTCGAGAGGCTGGTGGGCGCGCTGGTGCACGGCGGCGGCCCGGAAGACGGCGAGTAAGGGCTCGGTGCAAAACCGTTTCCGTTTTCAGCACGGCGCCGGGGGCGTGCTGCGCTTCCGGCGTGCGCGCGTGAACGAACCGGCGCCCACCCGTCGCTCTTCCGTGCGGCGGAGTGGTTTGCCGCCGGCGGGCATCATCGGCGCCTCTTGCCGGCGGCGCTCTTGGCGCACGCGCGCAAACGAACCGGCGCCGGCGGGCATCGCCGGCGCTTCTTGCCGGCGTCGCTTCCGGCGCGCGCACGTGAACGAACCGGCGCCCACCCGTCGCTCTTCCGTGCCGCGGAGTTTGCCGCCGGCGGCGGGCATCACCGGGCGTCCTTGTCAATGGCGCGCGCACACGGCTACGTCCGCCCGGCGCCTTGCTTTGCGGCGGGGTGGTTTGCCGGCGGCGGGCCTGATGCTGATAATGACGATACTGATGCTCGCGCCGGCGCCCGCGGCGGCGAGGGCCGAGGTCGAAGCCGACCCCTGGCGCGAATTCAACGAGCGCATCCACAACTTCAACGACGCCGTGGACCGCAGGGCGCTGGAGCCGGTCGCCCGGGGCTGGGCGTTCGTGCTGCCGGACTTCGCGCAAAAGGGGCTGCGCAACTTCTTCGACAACCTGGACCTGCCGCGCACCATCGTGAACGACCTGCTGCAGGCCAAGCCCGTCTCGGGGCTCTCGCACCTGGCGCGCCTGGCGCTCAACAGCTCGGTGGGCATCGGCGGCCTGTTCGACCCGGCGGGCGCCCTCGGCCTTGCGCACGACCCCGAAGACTTCGGGCAGACGCTGGGCTACTGGGGCGTGCCCGGCGGCCCGTACTCGGTGACGCCCTTCCTGGGCCCTTCCAACGTGCGCGACTCGATCACCCTGCCCTTCGACATCGCCGCTTCGCCCACCTTCTGGATTGAAGAAAGCCTGTTCCCGCTGACTGCCGTCGATATCGTGAACCGGCGCTCCTTCGCCCTGGAGGAAATCGCCAAGAGCCGCGAAGAGGCCATCGACTACTACGTGTTCGTGCGCAACGCCTGGACGCAGAACCGCGAAAAGAATGTGCGCGACGGGGCGCCGCCCCCGGCCGCTGACGACTTCTACGACACCGACGACTTTTATGACGACGATGACTTCTACGACACCGACGATTTCGACGCGCCGGACGATCCGGAAGCGGGGGACGCGGAGAGCAAGACGGAAGCCGGGGACGCGGAAGGAGACACAGGCGCATCCGAAAGCTCCGGGGATGGCGAGCACGGCGGGGACTTTTAAGCCGGGGTTCTGAATGTGCTCGCGGCCGCCAGGGCCAAACGCCGCCAACCTTGAGGCCGGGCACAGCGCATCGGTGGCGGCCCGCCCCAATATCAGGACGACACAGGGACAAAATCGACTAAGCTGTTCGGGGCTTCCGCAGGGTCCGGCCCGGAGGGGCGGGCGAGGCGGAACCACGAGGGCCCCGCGGGGTTCACACAAGTGAAGGCGCGCCGGGCCGGATCCCGGGCGCCCCCCAAGGCCGAACAGGCCGGTCAACCGGAAGGCCGAACCGGTAGAAAAACCCGAAGGGCCGGGCAGCCCGGACAAGGACCATACAGCCCCCCTCGAAGGGGCGTGCCGCAGACAAACACGGGAGGCAATCCGGAAAATGCGCCATCGAAGCTTTCACGCTCTGCGCTGCGGCGCCGACCGGCCCCGGCGCGAACGCCGCTTCCGCAAAAGCGCAGCGGGCGGCCTGCTGCTGTGCGCCCTCGCCTGGCTCCTGCCGGGGGCCGTCGCTGCGCAGCCGACCGAAGAGGCCCGCGCGATGATCGAAGTGACCGCCACGGACGTACTCAATATCCTGCAAAACGAGGCGCTGAACCAGACGGCCAAGCGCGCCGCCATCGAGGCCATCGCCATCGAGCGCTTCGATTTTGAAACCATCTCCAAGCTGGTGCTGAAGCGCAACTGGCGCAAGTTCGACCCGGCGGAGCGGCAGGAGTTCGTCTCGGTGTTTCGCGATTACCTGGCGAACAGCTACGGCAGCCGCATCTCCCGCTACAGCCAGGAGGGCGTGGAAGTGGGGGGCGCGCGCCTGGCGCAGCGCGGCGATGTAACGGTAGCGACCACAATCTCCGGCGGGCAGATAGACAACGTCGCCGTCAACTACCGGCTGCGCAATCGGGAAGGCCGGGGCTGGCGCATCATCGACGTGGTGATCGAAGGCATCAGCCTGGTTTCCAATTTTCACTCGCAGTTCTCGGACGTGCTGAACAGCGGCGGACCGCGGGAGCTTTTGGAACTCCTGAAAGAGAAGAACGAACAAGCCGCCTCGTCAACCGGCGGCTGACTTATCGACGGAAGGGTGACGTATTGACTGACGCGGCCTGGGGGGCGATACTGCCGGCCGCCGCCCACTGCATGTTCACCTGTCCAGGCGCCATCGACCGGCGGCGACTGGCTGCAGTGGCGGGCCGAGTGCAAGGCTGACGGCGACTGGCATGGATTAGCTGCGCCCGTCGCCCGAAGTTGATCGACGCCCGTTCACGTCTTTCAACAAGTCACTTGCGACGCGCCTGCACCGCCTCGGCCAGTGTATGCAAGACAGGCAGCGTGCGCTCCCAGCTCATGCACTTGTCCGTGATGGAGCGTCCGTAAACTGCATGCTGCGGGTCCCA
>CAZJXU010000167.1:0-3167 GCA_964550095.1 uncultured Spirochaetales bacterium
CTCAAAATCCCCCGACCCGAGAGGGTCATGTGGGTTCGACTCCCACCTCCGGCACCACCTCCGGCGCCGGCGCGGGCCCCGTCCGACGCCATCGCCTCACCCGTCCAGTCCACCGGGCAGCATCCCGCCGGCCCCCATTCCGCCTTCATCCAGCGGCTCACCGGCCCGTTCCCGGCAGAACCCGGCAGCCGGCGCCGCCCAGCCGCTTCGCCCGAAAGCCCCCATTCCCTCCCGTGCGCGCGCAGTAAGGGCGAATTTGGAACAGGGCGCGATTCATCGTAGAATTCAAGGCCCATGAAAAGGCCCATGCAACAGCCGCCCTTCACGCCGGAGCAGTACCAGCGCTACCAGCGCCACCTGAACCTGCCCGGCTTCGGCCCGGAAGGTCAGCAGGCGCTGCGCGCGGGCAGCGTTTTGCTGGTGGGCGCAGGCGGCCTCGGCAGCCCGCTGGCTCTGTACCTGGCCGCGGCGGGCGTGGGCCGCATTGGCCTGTTGGATTTCGATGTCGTTGACCTGTCAAACCTGCAGCGCCAGGTGCTCTACACCACCGCCGATGTCGGCGCGCCCAAGGTGGAGGTGGCGGCCCGGCGCATCCGAGCGCTCAACCCGGAAGTGGAAACCCTCCTCCACGCAGAGCGGCTCGATGCCGAAAACGCCATGGAGCTTTTGGCGCCCTACGACGTGGTGGTGGACGGCACGGACAACTTCCCCACCCGCTACCTGGTGAACGACGCCTGCGTGCTGCTCGGCAAAGCCAACGTGTATGGCGCGATTTTGCGCTTCGAAGGCCAGGCCTCCACCTTCGACGCCGCGCGCGGCCCCTGCTACCGCTGCCTGTTCGCGCAGCCCCCGCCGCCCGAACTGGCGCCCAGTTGCGCCGAAGGCGGCGTGCTGGGCGTGCTGCCCGGCATGATCGCCCTGGTGCAGGCGACGGAGACGCTGAAACTGCTAAGCGGCGTCGGCGAGCCTTTGATCGGCCGCTTCTTGCAGTACGACGCGCTGGCCATGCGCTGGAACGAGTTCCACTTCGCCAAAGACCCGAAGTGTGCGCTGTGCGGAGAGCAGCCCACCATCAGCGAACTGGTGGATTACGAGGGCTTTTGCGGCGTGCAGCCCGCGGCGGAAAGGCCCGCCTTCTCTGAACTTTCCGCAGCGGAACTGAAGCAGCGCCTCGCACAGCAGGGCGCGGGTGATGAACTGCTGCTGCTGGACGTGCGCGAACCCGAAGAATACGAAAGGGCGCACATCGAAGGCGCCCGGCTCTTGCCGCTGGGGGAGCTTTCGGGCCGCCTGTCGGAACTGGCGGACTGGAAAGCGCGCCCGCTGGTGGTGCACTGCCACAAGGGCGGCCGCAGCAGCAAAGCCTGTGCGCAGCTCGCGGCTGCGGGTTTCAGCAAGGTGTTCAACCTGGCCGGCGGCATCGACGCGTGGTCGCTCAGCGTGGACGCCGGCACGCCGCGTTACTAAGTCCAAAGCGGCCCGCTAAATCGCACTCCATCCGGCAGCCGTTTACCAACCTCGATGCGCCGGCACGCCGCGTTACTGAACCTACCCCCGCACGTCCGGTGCCCGCATGCACGCCGCGTTACTGAACCGGACTCCCCGCGCGTTTGGCGCGAAGCGTTTTACCGGGCGCACTCCACCGGCGGCGCTAGCCGGCCCCGACCCCGCGCCCGGCGCCCGAATGCACGCCGCGTTACTGAACCTACCCCCGCGCGCCCAGCGCCCGCGTTTTACCGGGCGGGCACCGTCGCCCGACCACACACCCGCGCCACCCGCACCACTCGCGCCGCTTTGGAATACGCGCTCAGTGAACCCACCCGGAGCGCGGCGCCGTTTCCTGGTGCATGCGTTGGCTCAGCTTGTCGAGCAAGGCCGCGAGCGCCTGGTTGATGTCTTCTCCCGTGGCGTCCACTTCCACGTCGGTGTCTTCGCCCGTGGCGTGCCCGGACGCATCTACTTCGTCTTCAGAGAGCACCAGTGTAATCTCCAGCCGGTCGATCTCCGGGAACTCCCCGGTCAGGTCGCGGCAGCGCGCGGCGAGCTGGTCGAAGTTCAGCTCCACCTTCGGTGAGTGCGCGTTCTTGCCGCGGTTGATATTGATGATGACAGTGGCTTCGTGCATGGGGTCCTCCCAGCATCCCGGTGGATGCGCGTTACGGGGTTACGGGTGTTCGCCTGGTGTTGCTGTTCAGCTTCGTCTCGGGTGTTGATGCTGCGCCTCGCGCCGATGCGCGAAAATGCGCTTGTCGTGTTCGCGCCGCAACTGGTGGCGCAGTTTATCAACCAGCAGGCCGAGCGCGTGCAGCGCGTCTTTGCCCTGCGCGTGCACAGCCGCATCGGTCGCTTTGCCGGTCGCGTGCCCGGAAATGTCGATGCCGGCCTTTCCGAACTCCAGCGTCACCTCCAGCCGGCTCACCTCGGGGAACTCTGCGGCCAGCTCGCGGCAGCGCGCATCCAGCTTCTCGCGCAGCTCGGCGCCGGGCTTTTCCTCGGCGTGCTCATCCCGGATGTGAACGGTGACGACGGCATCACCCATGGTCGGCCCCTCCCTGGTGGACGCTTTCAGGATACTACAGGTTTTTTCGTCCGCCGGGGCTGGAGGCGCGCCGCCGGGCCGGGGCAGGCTGTACCAGGGCCGGGCGGGGCGGCCTCCACCCCGATGCCGGGGTGTTGCAGCCGTGCGATACTGCAGGCTGCCTTGCCGGGGCCTCACGGACGGCCCGGCAGCCGGGCCAGCCCGGTGATGAATCAGGAAGCGTTTCGAGTGCTGGTGCCTCGCCCGGACTTCAAATCCGGTGGGAAACGTGGCGACACGGCTTCCGGCGGGTTCGATTCCCGTCCGCTTCCGCCACACCCCATTCGCCGCCAGTCGGCCGAATTCCGCCGTTTCCGGGTGGTTTCGGCCATTTCAGGCCCATTCCACAGTCCGTTTTGGGCCGAATCGGAGCCGTTCGGGGCCGATTCATGGGCGATTCCCGGCGCCGGGGGCACGCCGCGCCCGTCGCCGCCCCAGGCGATGCGGCCGGTCGCCGCGCCCGGCCCCGTTTTTTTGACGAGGCGCCCACCGGCCCGGCCTGTCGAATTTTCCCCCGGCAGCCGCCCGCCGGGTGTATAATCCGATTCAGAGCGAGGTTCTGCGCTCGGCCCCCTCGGCCCCCTTGGCC
>CAZJXU010000168.1:0-2342 GCA_964550095.1 uncultured Spirochaetales bacterium
GCTCAAGCTCACGGACGAGCAGTTCCCTCACGATGCCTTTGCGGATGCCGGCTACCGGGCCGTCTGCCACGGCCAGAAAAGCTGGAACGGCGTGGCGGTGCTGTCCCGCGCTGAAATCGAGCCGGTGCAAAGCGGTCTGCCCGGCCAGGAGGCCTTCGGCGCGCGCCTGCTGACGGTGCAAAGCGGCGCGCTGCGTTTTACCACGCTCTACTGCCCGAACGGGAAGTCTGTGCAGCACGAGGACTACCAGCGCAAGCTGGCCTGGTTCGATGCGCTCGCCGAGCACCTGCAGGCGGGTAACGGCGCCTCTGCCGGCGAAGCCGCTGTGCTGTGCGGCGACTTCAACATCGTCCAGCAGCCGCTCGACGGCTGGAACGAAGAGAAAAACCGGGGCGACATCTTTCACACCGATGCGGAGCGCGAGCGCATGGCCGCCTTGCTGAGCGCCGGCTGGCGGGACCTGTTCCGCGAACAGCATCCGGACACGCAGGCCTTTTCCTGGTGGGATTACCGGGGCGGCGCCTTTCACCGCGGCCACGGGCTGCGCATCGACCTGCTGCTGGGAACAGATGCGGTGGCCAAGGCGGTGCGCTCGGTGGAGATCGACCGCGAATACCGCAAGAAGCAGGAAGGGCTCACAGCTTCGGACCACGCGCCGGTCTTCGCCGACCTGGAGCTGTGAGCGCGCGCGAGTGCAACACGAGTGGAGGCGAAAGAAACGCCGGTCGGGGCGGCGCGACGCCTGGAAACCCGGGTCGGGTGAATGGCGCAGGCCGGGCGAGGCGGACTTCGCGCGCCCGGAAGCGCCGCCTGCCCACGTTCCGCGCACGGAGGTGATCATGGACGAAGCGGGCAGCCGTCTGGCCGGCGCGGCCCTCGCATTTGCGCTCTCGGCGCACGCGGGCCAGACCCGGAAGAATTCCGATGCGCCCACCGCCACGCACCTGCTGCGCGTGGGCGCACTGGCGCTGGCCCACGGCGCAGACGCCGAGCAACTGGCCGCGGCCTTCCTGCACGACACCCTGGAAGATTGCGAAGGGGTCAGCGAGGCCGGGCTGCGCGAGGCCTTCGGCCCGCGCGTTGCGGAGATGGTGACGGCCCTGACCGACACCCTGCACGGCGACACGCCGGGCGAGAAGTCGCCCTGGGCCGAGCGCAAGCAGCGTTACATCGAGCGGCTGCGCGGCCTGGACGTTGAGACGCGCCTGGTGGCGGCCTGCGACAAGCTGGACAACCTGCGCTCGCTGACCACGGACCTCTCGCAGCGCGGCCCGGCGGCGCTCAAGGGCTTCAACGCCACGCCGCGCCAGACCCGCTGGTACTTCGAGACGGTGCACGCCGCGCTGGGCGACGACCTGCCGCGCCCGCTGCGCGAAGAGCACGCGCGCTTGCTCGAAGAACTGGCGCGCTTCGTGCCGGAGGCCTCGGTGGAACCCTGAACGCGGGCCGAGGTGCGCATGGCCGAAGAGGGAAGGGTGGAGCCAACGAGCGGACTCGAACCGCTGACCTGCTGATTACGAATCAGCTGCTCTACCAACTGAGCTACGTTGGCCTGGACCGGACCTGGACACGATAACAAAGCAGGGGGCCCGGTCAAGCAGGTCGTCTGGTCAAGCCGAGGCGTCCAGTCAGGCGCACCCGCCGCCCTTACTCCGGCAATTCTTCGTATATCACCTTGCCGGAGTCATCATTTGTCATCCCCAGCCCCCTATCAAAGCCCTCCATCATCACGGCTGCTTCTTTATAGCCGCGATCCTTAAAGTGTTTGTGTGCGAAATTCAACATCCGTCGTACTTGTCCAATCCCGAGCCGGTAGCCTTTGAACTCTTCCTTGGACATCGCGTCGATGTTAAACGATTTTCCTTCGACCAGCTCTGCGTATTCGTACCCGCCGACTCCGTTCTCCCTCATCCCCAGCGACAATTCAAAGCCCTTCATGATCGCCGCCGCACCGTAAAAACCGCGATGCTCCAACAGTTTGGATGCGGTATCAAAAATACGTCGCCCCACGTACAGTCCGGCCCCGAAGCCGCTGTACCCGGCCTTGGACATCTTGTTGATGTCAAACCATTGTTTTGAATGCATGTGTTGTTTTGGAGTCGAAAGGCGTCCGGCCCACACGCGCCTCAGAAATTGTTTAAAAGGCATGGCCTGGCCTCCTCCTTTTCCAGGGCGCCGCGCCCGTGCAGCGCCTGCGCCGCGCACGGTCCTGCAGCCCCCGGATCATAGCAGCCGGCGAGCCCTCAGCGCCCGAACCGCCCGGCAAAATTTGAAGACCTGCTGCGCTGTCTCCGAACCGACAGCAGCCCTCCGCCGCCAAGCCGGCAAGGCCCCCGCAGCCC
>CAZJXU010000169.1:0-5345 GCA_964550095.1 uncultured Spirochaetales bacterium
TCGGCATCCTCCTCCACCTCGAAGGCGGGGCCGGTGATGTCCGGGTGCAGCTTTTCGATCTGCTCTTGCAGGGCGGGCAGGAACTCGTTCTGCAGCCGGGTTTCATCGCGCAGCAGCTCCGTACTCAGAAGGCCCGTCTGCAGCGCCGCATCGACGACGCGCGGGTCGAGGCGCCTGCCCTCCAGTCTGCCCGTGATTTCTGCGTATTCCGAGGCGGCCTCCAGCACCCGGCGCGCGGTGCTGGTGGAGAGCATGTCGCCCGCGCCGTCTTCCACCTGGATGACTTCCAGGGTCTGGTCGAAGAGGTACGCGCGCAGGTTGGGCTCGTCTTTCACGTAGCGCTCGCTGCGGCCCTTCTTGACTTTGAAGAGCGGGGGCTGGGCGATGTAAACGAAGCCGCGGTCGATCAGGTCGCGCATCTGCCGGTAGAAGAAGGTCAGCAACAGGGCGCGGATGTGGCTGCCGTCCACGTCGGCGTCGGTCATGATGATGACCTTGTGGTAGCGGGCCTTGCCGGCGTCGAAGTCTTCCCCGATGCCGCAGCCCATGGCTGCAGTCAGGGCCTGGATTTCGGCGTTGCTGAGCATGCGGTCGAGGCGCGCCCGTTCGACATTCAGGATTTTTCCCCGCAGCGGCAGGATGGCCTGGAACTCGCGGTCGCGGCCCTGCTTGGCCGTGCCGCCTGCCGACACGCCCTCGACGATGAAGAGTTCGCTCTTGGCCGGGTCGCGTTCCTGGCAGTCCGCCAGCTTGCCCGGCAGGCTGTTGTCGGAGAGCGCGCCCTTGCGCCTGGCCAGGTCGCGCGCCTTGCGGGCAGCAGCCCTGGCCCGGGCGGTGTCCAGTATCTTGGTGCTGATGGCCTTGGCCGCGGGCGGGTTTTCCTCCATGTACTCCAGCAGCGCCTCGTAGAGCAGGCCCTCCACCATGCCCCGCACCTCGCTGGTGCCCAGCTTGGTTTTGGTCTGCCCCTCGAACTCGGGCTGCGAGAGCTTGACGGAGATCACCGCGGTCAGGCCCTCGCGGACGTCCTCGCCGCCCACGCTGAGGTCGTGGTTTTTCCCCGAGCCGTTCTTCGCCTGCACCTGGATGTAGCGGGCGAGGGCGCGGCTCAGCGCCTTGCGAAAGCCGGCCAGGTGGGAGCCGCCCTCGACCGTGTTGATGTTGTTGGCGAAGGAGAAGACGTTCTCGTTGTAGGAGTCGTTGTACTGCAGCGCGATTTCGATGGAGACCGGCGTCCCCTTGGGGCCCGTGCGTTCGCCGGATATGTAGATGGGCGGACGGTGCAGGGGTTGCTGGGTGCGCGCCAGGTGCTCCACGAAAGACACGATGCCGCCTTCGAAGCAGAAGTCGTGGTGCTTGCCGCTGCGCTCGTCCTTGATTTCGATGCGCACGCCGGCGTTGAGAAAGGCCAGCTCGCGAAGCCGCTGGGAAAGCGTGTCGAAGGAGAACTCGATGACGGGGAAGATTTCCGGGTCCGGCCGGAATGTAATCCGGGTGCCGGTGTTCTGGGTTTCCCCGGTGGCGGAGAACCCGGTGGCGGGGTCGCCGCGCCGGTACTCCTGGGTCCAGACCTTGCCCTCGCGGTGAATCTCGAGTTTCAGGATTTCGCTGAGGGCGTTCACCACCGAGATGCCCACGCCGTGCAGGCCGCCTGAAACCTTGTAGGACTTCTCGTCGAACTTGCCGCCGGCGTGCAGCGTGGTCAGCACCAGCTCCGCGGTGGGGCGCTTTTCTTGGGGATGCATGCCGACCGGGATGCCTCGCCCGTCGTCGATGACGGTGACCGAGTTGTCGGAGTGGATGGTCACGGAAATGGCTTTGGCGAAGCCGGCGAGCGCTTCGTCAATGGAGTTGTCCACCACTTCGTACACCAGGTGGTGGAGCCCCCCCTCGCCCGTGGTGCCGATGTACATGGCGGGACGCTTGCGGACGGCGTCCAGGCCCTCCAGCACCTTTATGGATTCTTCGTTGTAGTCGGACACCTTGTTCCTTCCCGGGGGATAGGGTCTGCGCTCCAGGGGCCGCCCCCGGCAGTGCAGCCGGGGGGCGAAAACGGGCTCGTTTTGCAGGCCGGAATCTAGCCGAAAACGGGGCATTGGAAAAGCCCCACGCGGGGGCATTCCGGCCCGTTTCTTCGGTGTTTTTCCGGGGCCCCGGGCCGGCTCAGGGACGCATCGGCATGATGACCGCGAGCGTGTCCTCGTCCGCTTCTCCGTCGGTGACCGGCTGCATTTTGATTGGGGTACTGCCGTCCTTGAATTCGATGGACACGGCTTCCGAGCTGAATGAGCCGAGGGTTTCCTGCAGGTAGGCCGCGTTCAGACCGATGGTCAGGTCCTCGCCCTTGTAGTCCACCTCGAGGTGCTCTTCCGCCTCTTCCTGCATCATGTTGGAGGAGGTCAGGCGCAGCTTGCCGCTGCTGATCTCGGCGCGAACCAGCCGGCTGTTTTCCGGCGACAGGGGCACCATGCGGCGCAGCGCCGGCCCGAGCTGGTCGCAGGCGATCACCAGCCGGTTGGCGGAGTCCTTGGGGATCACCTGGTCGTAGCGGGGAAACTCCCCGTCGATCATGCGCATGGTGAGCGCGACGCCTCCCCTTTTCGCGAGGCCTTCCCCGCCTTCGAAGCCGATCTCCAGGTGGTCGTCGCCTTCCTCGTCAACCATGCGCTTGATCTCGGTGAGCGCCTTCCTGGGAATGATCACGCCGCTCTCGAGCTTGGACGGGTCGGCGCCGATGTCGCGCTTCACCAGGGCCAGCCGGTGCGCGTCGGTTGCAGCCAGCGATATTTTGCTGGTGTTTTCCTCCACCTGGAAGTACACGCCGTTCAGGTTGTAACGGGTTTCATCGGTGGACGCGGCATACACCGACTGCGTGATCATCTCGGAGAGAATGGAGGTCTGGACTTCCACCGTGGCGCCGGGCTTGAAGTCCGAGAGCGTGGGGTAGTTTTCCACGTCGGAGCCCGTGAGGGAGAAGCGCGACGGCCCGCACTTCACCTCCACGTGCGATGCGTCTTTCAGCTCGATGCTGACGGGCATGTTCGGGAGCTCCTTGACGATGTCGAAGAGCTTGCGCGCGGAGACAGTCACCTGGCCGTCCTTTCCGACCTCGGCATCGACCTGGCTGCGGTTCCCCACTTCCAGGTCCGTGGCGGCCAGTTCGAGTTTTCCGCTCTTGCCCTTGCCGCTCGCAGTCAGCAGCGCGTGCGACAGGATCGGCATGGTGTTGCGCTTTTCCGCGATGGACTGCAGGCGCCCGAGGCACCGTTGCAGGTCGTTCTTCTCGATGGTGAGTTTCATCTTCTCATCCTTCTCTGTGATTTTTAAATCACTTTGTGGTGGTGATGGTAGTGCATGACAGACGACAAAACACCCCTATCTCCCTGTTTTTCGCTGGTTTTTTTTCGGCCCGGCTTTGGCAGGGTTTTGTCCCTTCTGTCCGCTTCGCCGTCCGCCGGCGCCGCTTCATCCTCCACAGGATATTACCACTTTTGGGCGGCGCCACCGAGGGTGAGGGGAAATTTCCTGCCCGCCCGGCTTGACACGGGGGGTCTAGGCCGGCTAGCTTCCCCCTCGCCCGGCGGCCCCGAAAGCGACCCCCTGTGAGCGCCGGGCGGAGAAAGAGATGAAACGAACCTACCAGCCGAGTCGGATTCGCCGCAAGCGGCGCCACGGTTTTCGAGCCCGCATGAAGACCCGCCAGGGCCGCGCGATCCTCTCCAGACGGCGCGCCAAGCGTCGCAAGCGCCTGACCGTGTCCATCGGCGCCAAGTAGCCGCGGGCCCCCTCCTCCCCCCTCGAAGCGGACCCATCTCGTGAAACCCAGTATCCCCCGTTCGGGGCTGTGCAGGACGAGTCGTCTTCGCAGTCCGAAGGATTTCCAGCGGGTCCGGCGCGCCGGTCGTCGCAGCGCCGGCGCCTGCCTGGTGGTGGAAAGGGCCCCCGCGCGAACCCCCGGCCATTCCTGCCTGGGGCTGGTGGTCAGCCGCCGTGTGGGTGGTGCGGTGGCCCGGAACCGGGTGAAGCGCTGCGTGCGGGAGTGGTTCCGGCGCAGCCGCGAGGATTTCCCCGAGGCGATGGACATCGTGGTGATTGCCCGCGCCCGGGCGGCAGGGCAGCCTTGCCGCGCACTGGCCGGTGAACTCGCGGGCCTGATCCGGCAATGAAGCACGCGGCGGCGAAAGCCCTGATCTTTCTGGTGCGCGTTTACCAGGTGGCGCTGAGCCCCCACTTGGGCGGTCAGTGTCGCTTCTCGCCGAGCTGTTCCAACTACGCAGTCGAGGCCCTTTCGGCCCACGGCGCTCTGAAGGGGCTGGGCATGACCGCAGGGCGCCTGCTGCGCTGCCACCCCTTCAGCGCCGGCGGCTATGACCCCGTCATCAAAAGGGAAATTCGTGGATCGTAACACCCTGCTGTTTTTTGCGATCTCGTTCGCAATTATGGTCGTCTGGTACGGTCTGATCGTCCCCGGGGAAGATTCCGCTTCCCGGCGGGATGCCCCGCCGCGCCAGGCCGAGACGCTCACGGCGCCTGCGCCCGGCCTGGAAGGCGCCGGGGATTCCCCCGGGGCGGAACGCTCTCCGTCCCGGAACGATTCGGGTTTCCCGGAGCTGCCCGAGCAGAAAATCCAGGTGTCCGGCGAGCTGTACGACGCGCTGCTGACCAGCCGTGGCGGCGGCCTGCTCGGCTGGCGGCTCAAGAACTACGACGATGCCGCGCTGCCCGGCAGGCCCCAAGTCGAGCTGATCACGCTCGCCAAGGAAAAGGGCCGGGACATGGCGGCCGCGACGCCCCTGCGCGGCCTCGGCTACGGGAACCTGGCCTACCTGGACTACGAGGTGGAGCGCCCGGGGCCCCACACGGTGATCTTCACCCGCGCCCTGCGAGGCGTGGTGGTCCGCAAGACCTACCTGTTTTCCCCGGATGAATATGTCGTCCGGCTGCGCATCGATGTCGAGAACAATACGGACCGACACCTGCGTCCCAACTTCAATGTTGTCTGGCCGGCCCGTGCGACCCACAGCGACACCGGGTTTTCGGAGTTCACGCTGTCGGCCTACACCGACGGAGATCTCGAGAGTTTCATCATCGACCCGCCGGACATGCTGTTCGGGGGCGGCGGCAGCGACGAGGCCGAGGAGTACAGCGGCGTCGAGTGGGCCGGCGCGCACAGCCGTTATTTCCTGGCGGCCTTTCTTCCCGATAACCCGCGCGATGCGCAGGCCAGCTTCCAGCCGGTCCGGGTGGGAAGCGAGGCCCTGCTCCAGGTCAAGTTCAGCGAGGCCGATGTTCCCCCCGGCGTGCGCCTCGACCGCGAGTACCGCATCTACCTGGGGCCCAAGCTG
>CAZJXU010000170.1:0-1824 GCA_964550095.1 uncultured Spirochaetales bacterium
AAATGGCGGTCTTGGGAGAGGAGGGAGTCGGTCGGGCGACAGAAAGCACCCCGCTTCCCTCACTCCCCCCGCCGCGTCTCAATCCTCAGCAGCCCCTGCTCGTTGCGGAAGCGGCGCGGGCCGGCCAGTGCGCGCTGCACGTGCTCGGGCTCCAGGCTGGGCGGGTCGTCGGCGGGGTCGTCGAAGCGGCGCAATACCTGGTAGCGGGTGCTGCGCTCCACCGGGGTGCGCCCGATTTCGCGCACCAGGCGGCGCATTTCTTCGGGCGGCAGGTTTTCGCCGTGGTCGGCGCCGCTTTCCCGGCTGATCGATTCTTCCATCAGCGTGCCGCCCATGTCGTTGGCGCCCGAGTTCAGCGCTACCTGGGCGAGCTTCGGCCCCATCTTCACCCAAGAGACCTGGATGTTGGTGATGTGCGGGCGCAAAAACAGGCGCGCTACGGCGATGATGCGCAGGTCTTCGCCGGCGCTGGGGCCCGGCCGGGAAAACTCCACCCGCCCCAGCAGGTTCTTTTCGTGGATGAAGCCCAGCGGCACAAACTCGGTGAAGCCGCCTGTCTCTTTCTGAATGTCGCGCAGCAGTTCCAGGTGGCTCGCGATGTGCCGCGGCTTTTCGATGTGACCGTACATCAAGGTGGAGGTGGAACGCAGCCCCACCCGGTGCGCGGTGCTCACTATCTCGCGCCAGCGCGCGGTCATCAGCTTGTTGGGCGCCAGGGTTTTGCGCACGTCGTCGCTTAGTATCTCCGCTGCGGTGCCGGGGATGGTTCCGAGCCCGGCGTCTTTCAGCCAGGCGAGGTAGCCCTCCAGCGGCATGTCGCTTTTGGAATGGCCGTAGTCGATTTCTTCGGGCGAGTAGGCGTGGATGTGCAGCTCCGGGAACTCGGCCTTGATGGCGAGCAGGATGTTCCGGTAGTCCTCGTGTGTCTTGTGCGGGTCGATGCCGCCCTGTATGCACACCTCGGTGGCGCCACGCGCGACTGCGTCCCGGCACTTCACCAGAATTTCTTCGTGGCTGCGGTCGTAGGCGTCTTCTTCGTCACGATGGCGCGCGAAGCCGCAGAAGGAACATCCGACATAACATATATTGGTGAAGTTGATGTTGCGGCACACTACGAATGTGACGTCGTCTCCGTTGTCCTGCTTGCGCGCCAGGTCCGCCGCGCGCGTAAGCGCCTGCAGGTCGGCGCCCTGGCATTCCAGCAGGCGCTCGGCGTCCTTGGTGCTTAGCTCTCCGCCTTGCAGGGCGCGGTTTAGTATCTCCGCTACATCGCGGGAGACATCGCGGTAAAGCGCATCCAGCATTATGCGGCCTCTTTGTCGCCAGCGCGCAGGGCGTAGCCGTCGGCATCGGCAAAGGCCAGCGCCCGCGTGCGCATGTCGCCCGCAAAGAACCCGGGCTGCGCAAGGTGCTTCGGGTACACCGGCAGCCGCTCCACCAGTTTTTGCCCTGCCGCTTCGGTGCGCGCGCGCAGTTCGCGCAAGGTGGGCCAGGGCGCTTCGGGGTTGATGAAGTCCAGCGTGAGCGGCGAAACGCCACCCCAGTCGGAAACGCCGGCGTGCAGCAGTTGTTCCAGCAGCCCCGGCGCAAGGTTCGGCGGCGCCTGCAGCGCCATCTCCCGCCCCAGCACCAGCCGCGCCAGCGCCACCCAGCCCGCTACGGCATCGTCGCCAAGCGGCGCGACCCAGCGCATGCGCGTGCCGGGCTTGGGGTGGAAGGGCTGAATGATGGCTTCCTGGATGTGTCCGTAACGGTCGTTCAGCGCGCGGATGGTCAGCAGTGTATCGACCCGGTCTGCGGCCTCTTCGCCAATGCCGAGCAGCA
>CAZJXU010000171.1:0-4107 GCA_964550095.1 uncultured Spirochaetales bacterium
CCTGGCCGGTGAAATCGGCGCCGCCGGGGTGGAGTCGCCCGGCATGGGCGAACTCGGCGAGCGCGCCTCGCGCACCCGCACGGCCATCGACCACTGGCTGGCGGTGGATGCTTCGCTTTCCCGGGAAGAGTTCCCGGACGCCCAGCTCCTGATGGACCGCGTGCGCATCGCCGGCGAGCGCTGGCCCCTGGGCGATCGCATTCCTGAACGGGTGCGCGCACTCGCGCGCCACGTGGAGGCTTACTACGAGTCCGGTGAAAAACCAGAACACTCCGTCCTCTGAAGCCGGGACGCGCGCCCAAAGCGCGGGCGGCATTCCGCAGCTCAGCTTTCGCATCGAGCGTCTCGGCGCCGACTACCGCTTCCTGTTTGCCTTTCACGCGCGCGAGGTGCGCTTCGAGCGCAACACGGGCGCCGGCTTCGAGCGCGCTTTTCCCGAAACCTTTTCCTTCCACCCGGGTCGTCACGACCCGACCGAGCTCTACCTGCACCTGGACGACCTGTGGTCGGATCCGCATCGCCTGCATCCCTCTGCTAGTCGGCGCGACGCCGAAGACCTGCTGCTGCGTCTCTTCGACGGCCTGCCGGGCATGCTCGCAGCTCTTCTGGACCGGCTCGCGCACAGCGATGCGCTGCTGCGCGCGGCCGAAGACATTGCAGTGCTGTGCCTGGTCATTCAGCGCTTCATCGCAGACCGGGGGCTCGCCGGGCGCCCGAGGCTGCGCCGCGCCAGCTTCCAGTTGCGCGCGCTCACCCTGCGCGCCCTCGAGATCGTGGTGAAGCGCCGCGTCTCCAGTGAGTTCATGGCGCGCTACACGGCGGGCGAAGTTCAAGCCGAAGCCTCGTCCGACGACACGGACTTTTCCTTCTTTTACGCGCAGGCTTCCTCGCAGGGCGAGGTCCTGGAGCGCAAGCTGGTGGGCGCCGCAGAGCGCGCCTACCACCGCTGGCTCGAAGATGTCTGTCTCGATACCGAAAACCGCGCCTTCGAAAGCGAGGACGGGCCCTTTGCCGATCGCGAGGCGGAAGTGCTGCGCGCCGCGCTCCCGGGCCGCACGCGCGCGGACCGGGCCGAAGACCTCTCGCCTTTTCTGTGTCGTCCCGGCAGCCGCGCCTGCCTGCGCCTGCTCGCAAAACTCGAAGCTTACTTCTTGCGCCGTTACGACGTGCACCACGCCGCCGTGATGCGAGCACATGCAGACGGGCTGCGCAAGGGCGGCGCTTCGCCCAGCCGGCGCCTCTCGCTGCACGGCACGCGCAACTACGCGCTGGCCCTGCTGATTCCCACCCTGCCTTTCCTGGCGGCGGTCTTCTTCTACGAGCGCGCCGCGGCCCTGTTCAACGCCATTGCAGTGTTCGAAGTGGGCCTGGCCCTGTGCGGCGCGCTCTGGCTGCTGGGCTACCGCTTTTTGTGGCGCAAGGACCTGCTCTTCTTTCACACCTCGGTGCCGCGCATCGGCGCCGGCATCATCGTCGGCTACCTGCCCGTCTTTCTGATCGACGAGGTGTGGGACCTGGCCGAGCAGCCGCCCATCCACCTGCTCACCGTGGTGGCCATGCTCGGCATCACCACCTTCCTCTACCTTTACGTGGAGGTGCAAAGCCGCCTGGACAACCCCCCGGAGGCTTTCGCCCGCGCCCGCAGCATATTTTTGCTGGGCCTGGTGCAGGCCGCGGGCTTCGGCCTGCTGGTGACCAGCCTGCTGGGCCCCCTGATGGCGGAGCGCAACTGGGGGCACGGCCCCGGCGCCTTGCCTTCCGCGCTGCCCCCCTTCCTGGGCGAAATGCCCCGCATGGTGGGGATGGAGCCCGTCTTCGTTTTCCCCAGCGCCGTGTTGCTGATGAGCTTCCTCAGTTTTTTCATCGGCACCTTCCTGCAGCTGCTCTGGGAGGACTTGCCGATTACCGAGCCGCTCTGAGCGGCAGGCGCCGGGCATCTGGCGCAGGCCGCCCCGCAGCAGGTAAGCTCGAGCCCCGGTTCTTCACGACACCCCCATCCTGCGAGGTAACGCGCCTTGTCCGAGATCGTTCTCTACACGAAACACTGGTGCCCCTTTTGCGACCGCGCCAAGGCGCTGCTCGAACAAAAGGGCCTTGCCTGGACCGAAATCGACGTGGAATCCGATCCGGCGCGGGCGGAGGAAATGGTGGAACGCGCCTCCGGGCAGCGCACCGTGCCGCAGATTTTCGTGGGCGAAACGCACGTCGGCGGCTTCGACGACCTGGCCGCGCTCGAGCGGCGGGGGGAACTGGATGCGCTGCTGGCGAGCGCCGGCATCGCCCCCGGCGCCGATGCCAAGGCGCATGATGCAAGCGCGCGCGCCGAGGCGGTGCAGCTTTTGGTGATAGGCAGCGGTCCGGCCGGCTACACGGCCGCCATCTACGCCGGGCGCGCGGAGCTGGCGCCGGTGGTGATCGCAGGCCTGCAATTCGGCGGCCAGTTGATGCTGACCACCGACGTCGAGAACTACCCGGGCTTTCCGGAAGGCGTTACCGGGCCGGACGTCATGGAAAAGTTCAAGCAGCAGGCCGAGCGCTTCGGCGCGCGCGTTGTCCCCGAAGACGCCCTCAAGGTGGATCTTTCCAGGCGCCCCTTCCGGGTCGAGACCGAGCGGCACGTGTTTCTGGCCGATGCGCTCATCCTCGCCACCGGCGCCGAGGCCAAGTGGCTGGGCCTGCCCAGCGAGCAGCGCCTGATGAACCGGGGCGTTTCCGCCTGCGCCACCTGCGACGGCGCGCTGTACCGGGACAAGGCGATGGCCGTGGTGGGCGGGGGCGACACCGCCATGGAAGAGGCGCTGTTTCTGACGCGCTACGCCACCCGCCTGACCGTGATCCATCGCCGGGCTGCCCTGCGCGCTTCCAAAATCATGCAAGAGCGCGCCCGCAAGAACGGGAAAATCGACTTTCTATGGGATTCGGCGGTGGAAGAAGTGCTGGGCGAAGAGGGCGTCACCGGCGTGCGCGTTCGCAACCTGAAGACCGGCGAACAGCAGGAACTCCCCGTGGAGGCGCTCTTCGTCGCCATCGGCCACCAGCCGAACACCGGGCTCGTTCAGGGGCAGCTCGAGCTGGACGAGGTCGGCTACATCAAGGTCAGGCCCGGCAGCTCCTACACTTCCGTGCCGGGCGTCTTCGCCTGTGGAGACGCCATGGACCCGGTTTATCGCCAGGCGGTGACCGCAGCCGGCACGGGGTGCATGGCCGCGATCGACAGCGAACGCTGGCTCGCAGAACACGCCGCAGCGGAAGACGACCGGCGGACTTGAGCATGCCCCTGGGTAAAGAACACTTCGAACAACTCATTTTGCGTTCGAGTGATGCAGTCGTGGCCACGGAGCAGGGCGGCGGCATCATCTTCTATAACGACGGCGCCCATGCGCTGCTCGGCTACAGCCGGGAAGAGGTGATCGGCCGGGGCGTCGCCATGTTCTATCCCTCGCTGGAGGAGGCGAGGCGCGTGATGTCCTGCATGCGCAGCCCCGATTACGGCGGGAAGGGGGTGGCGGCCAGCATCCAGACCGCCTTCGTCGCCAAGGACGGCGGCGAAATTCCGGTGGCCATCACCGGCACCATCCTCTACGACGAGCACCAGGCCGAAGACGGCACCATCGGCTTCGCCAAGGACATCCGGGAAATCCTGGAGCGGGACAAGCTGGCCACCCTCACCGAAGTCGCCATCGGCCTCAGCCACGAAATCAACAACCCGCTGGAAGTCATCCTGAACCAGCTCGAGCTGCTCGATAAAGACATCGAGCGGCTGGCGGGTGAACGGGACACCAGCGTGGAGGTCGAACGCCTCGATTCCATGCGCGGCGAGGTCAGGCGCATTTCGGAAATCCTGGAGCGCCTCTCGAACATGGTGAAGGGCGCCGAGTACGAAACCGCACACTACCTCGGCCGCACGCGCATGGTGGATCTCTCCAGGCCGCGGGCGCCGCGCAGCGCCGCCGACCCGAGGCTGAGCGGGCTGCGCGTTCTGGTGGCGGACGACGACCTCGGCATTGCGCGCACCATGAAGGAAATCCTGGAAGCGGACGGCTGCTCGGTGGCCACCGCCAGCGACGGACTGGAAGCGCTCGAGCGCATCCAGTCCGAGCCCTTCGA
>CAZJXU010000172.1:0-7219 GCA_964550095.1 uncultured Spirochaetales bacterium
GACTACGAGGAATGGGGCGCGAGCCTTGCGGCGAGCTACCGGGCGGGCGGCATGATGGGCCGGGGGCTGCGCTTCACGCTTTCGCCCGCGTGGGGCGATACGGGGAGCGGCGTGGATGCGCTGTTTGAGAGCGCGGATGCCTTGCGCGACATAGGCGATGGCGGACGGCGAGGCAATGCGGCGCGGCGCAGCAACGACAGGCTGCTTCCGGACCGCCTGGACTTCGAGATCGGCTACGGCCTCACCATGCTCGGCGGCCGCGCGGAACTGCTGCCCTTCGGTCGTTTCTCTCTGGCCGACGGTGACGCGGAAACGCAGATGCGGCTGGGGGCGAGATTCAACCTCCCGCACATCACGGGCGACGCGCTCCCCGTACACCGCCTCGGCTTCGAACTCTTCGGCGAAACACAAGCGGGCGCTGAACAAGACCAGCGCATGGGCCTTGAGCTGAAGCTGGGGTTCTGAGTCGGAAGGCAGGCTTTACGCGACGCTGAGTGATCCGCTGCCGATACGGCCAGCCGCCGCCGGTGCGCCTGCCCGCTGCGGGCGTCCGTATCGGCCCCGTAACCAACAACCAATCGTGCACGGCTGCCACGCTCGGTAGCCAGGACAAAGTCCCGTGAGCTTCGCGACCGTCGGGGCCGGCTTCCATCGCTCTGCGACGGAGGCTGGCTACGAGAGGTCGATCCGTGCGCGCCTGGCGACAGTCTTCGCGAAGTTCGGAAGGGGCTTTTCAATAATGTGCAAAAGAGCAGGAAGATCGAGCGGCGGGTTGTTCTTCGCGGCGGCGACCTCTCGCATGAATTGGACCGCATCATCCGGCTTGCCTTTGAACAGGTCGCACAAAAAATCGTCCGGCGACATGGCCTTGATGTTTCCAGGGAGCTGCCTGAAGTCCTTCAGGTTGCTTGTGACGATAACATCTGCGCCCGCCTTGACGGCTGCCGCCGCGACGTGGCGGTCTTTCTTCTGGTTCAGCATCGAGCCGATCAGAAATTCGTGCCCGGTCACTATTGAGTCCGGGAACAATCTGCTCAATGTCTCAAGCAAGCGTTTTGTACCCTCGATATCCATTTTTGAATTTTTTACGAGATTTCGCGCAACTTCCTCCAGTATCTCCTCGGTCCAGTAAACTCGGTAGAAGCCAAGGTCGGCTGCACGCAGCAAGACGTCTCTCACAAACAGCGGAAAGAGAACGCTTGCATCCAGCAATGCCTTCTGGAGATCATCCTTCATTCTGGTACATCTTGCTTTGCTTCTCGTATCCGCCAAGCTCTTCAGTCATGCGAACGAGCTCGCTCAGACCTTTTTCGCGCTCTCGCTCCCACTTGTATTTGAACGCCACAACATCCTTGACATGCATGCGGCGATGCTTCCCCTTTTCAGTGTAGGGGATGCTCCCTTCGTCGAGCAGGCGATCCACGTATTCCGGGTCGACGTTGAGTGCGTCCGCGGTCTCCTTTACACTTAACTCCTGGCTGATCGGAATCGTGGAAATCGAGTCTCCCTGCGCCAGTACCTCGGCCACCCGTTTCAGTATGAAAACCGCGACTTCCGGAAACGGGACCTTGCTTCCCGAGGAATCCACGAGTTGGCAGGCGTGGTGTCGGCCCTCGGCCTGAGCGGCAGCCAGTGCCTCGGCAAGCGCCTTGAAGTCGGGGCGCTGCTCCAGCGGCGCCAGAACCGGAAACATGTCCCGCAGCCGCCTTTCAAGGAACTGCTCGCGGGTTTCAAAGACCGAACTTTCAGCGCTCATGGGGCTGTCCTCCTGCCAGCAGGCTACAACCGATCCCACCTGAATGCAAGCTCGGAATCGCCCCTGAGTCGTCCTAAAATGTGGCCGGTCGCAGCTTGGGGCTGGCTGGGGCAAGGACAGGGCAGCAGGGCCGACCGGCGGCCTGACCGCTCCGTTGGCAAACCAGGCCGGCTTCGGTTAATGTCCCGCCCTGCGCAGGCGGTGCCGCCCGCCTCTGGCGCGGCAGCGCCGGGCCGAGCGCAGCGGCAGAGCAGCGGGCTGCCCCGTCCACTGGCAGGGCGGGCAGGCCGTGAGGGCCGAGCCGCCCGCTGCATTCAGGGCTGGCCTCCCGCGGGCTTTGCCACGGAAACCGACCACGACAAGTTGACGAAACAGGAGAACCACGAGCCATGAAGATTCTGGTATGCCTGAAGCAGGTGCCGCACCAGGACGCCCGTCTCGACATCGACGGCGCCTGGATCAAGGAAGACGGCATCAAATTCGAGATCAACAGCTACGACAGCTTCGCGCTGGAAGAGGCCCTGCGCCTGAAAGATGCAGGCGAAGCGGAGGTGGTGGTGGTCTCGATCGGCCCGGACCGCGTCAGCCAGGCGCTGCGCACCGCGCTCGGCATGGGCGCCGACCGCGCCGTGCACGTAAAGGACGACGCGCTGGCGGGTTCCGACGCGCTCGGCATCGCCAGGGTGCTGGCCGCGGTGGTCAAGGCGGAAAGCCCGGAGCTGGTGCTGACCGGCCTGATGTCCGATGACGGCAACGCCTCGGCTGTGCCGCCGATGCTGGCCGCGCTGAGCGGTGTGCCGCACGCCACCGCCGTGGTCAAGGCCGACAAGAACGATGCGGGCTTCCGCGTCGAACGCGAGCTGGAGGGCGGCGCGCTGGAAGTGGTGGACCTGCCCCTGCCCTGCCTGGTCGCCGTGCAGACCGGCATCAACCAGGTGCGCTACGCCTCGCTGAAGGGCATCATGGCCGCGAAGAAAAAGCCGCTGGACGTCAAGACCGCCGCCGATCTCGGCGTGGAAGGCCAGGTGGGCGCGGGGGCGGCGAAGGCGAAGCTGGAAAAGGTTTACACGCCGCCCAAGGGCGACAGCGCCGAAATCCTGGAAGGCTCCACCGACGAGATCGTGGGCGGTCTGGTGAACAAGATCAAGGAGCTGGGGCTGCTCTAGGCATATCGCCCGGCGCCGGGCGGGCCGCGCAGGGCAAGGCACGCAGCACGAAGAACAGAGCACGAAGGAGACAAACCGGTGAGCACCCTCATCGTCGCAGAAATTCAGAAGGGAACGATCCGCGAGGCGAGCTACGAGCTGCTCGCCTTTGCGGGCAAGCTCGGCCAGGAGGTGTGCAGCCTGGTGATCGGCGATGCCGCACAGGCGCAGGAATTCGCCGCCAAGGGAGGAGGCAAGACCTGGTCGGCCTCCGCGCCGGAGCTGGCCGACTACAACGTGGACGGCTGGTGCGCCGCGGTGCTGGCCGCCGTGGAGGCCTCGGGCGCGAGCACGGTGCTGTTTTCGAACACCCCTTCGGGCTGGGACGTGGCGCCGCGCGTGGCGGCCGAACTGGAAGCGGGCTTCGTTTCGGACGCCATCGACGTGCAGGACGGCAACTACGTGCGCCGCATCTTCAACGGAAAGCTCGATGCGCAGGTGAGCGTGAACGCCGACAAGGCCGTGGTGACCGTGCAGCCCGGAGCCGTCGCCGCGGCAGAAGGCGGCGCCGCGGGCGAGGTGGAAAGCCTGCAGGTGGACATCAGCGGGCTGCGCGCGCGCTTCGTGGAAACGCGCGAAGCGGAGGCCAAGGGCGTGGACCTCTCCAAGGCCGAGGTGATAGTTTCCGGGGGACGCGGCGTGGGCGACCCGGAGAAGTTCCCGGAGGTGATTCAGCCGCTGGCCGACGCCCTGGGCGGCGCCATGGGCGCATCGCGTCCTGTGGTGGACGCGGGCTGGCTGCCGCACGAGTACCAGGTGGGCAGCTCCGGCCAGGTGGTGACGCCCAAGCTCTACATCGCGGCGGGCATTTCCGGCGCCATTCAGCACCTGGTGGGCATGAAGGGCTCCAATTACATCATCGCCATCAACAAGGACCCCGATGCGCCGATTTTCGAAATCGCGCAACTGGGCGTGGTGGGCGACCTTTTTGAAATCGTACCGGCGCTGACGGAGGCGGTAAAAGCCGCCAGGGGCTGAGCGCAAGGCGGCGCGCGCGCCGGGTGACACCAGGCGGCGAAGGCGCGTGCGGGCTGGGCGCGCAGGCGCTTTGCACGCGGGCGCCCGGGCCGCAGCCAGGACCGCCGTCGTACTTCTGCAGCCACCCAAAGGAAAGCAGGCAGCCATGGCTCTCGACACTTCGGATTTCCGCAACGGCCTCAAGATCGAGCTCGACGGCGAGCCCTACGTGATCACCTACTTTCAGCACGTGAAGCCGGGCAAGGGCGGCGCCTTTGTGCGCACCAAGCTGAAGGGGCTGAAGAGCGGACGCACCATCGAAAAGACCTTCAACGCCGGCCACAAGGTGCAAGCAGCGGACGTTTCCGAACGGCGCATGCAGTACCTGTACCAGGACGGCGACAGCGCGGTGTTCATGGACACCGATAACTACGAACAGCTCCAGCTTCCCTTCGAGCGCCTCGGCGAAGACCGCCGCTTCCTGCGCGAAAACATCGAAGTGGAGGTGCTGCTCTACAAGGGCGAGGCGGTCAAGGTGGAACTGCCGCCCTTTATCATTGCGCCCATTGTCAGCACCGACCCCGGCGTGAAAGGCGACACCGCCACCGGGGGCAGCAAGCCCGCCACGCTGGACAGCGGCGCCGTGATCCAGGTGCCCCTCTTCATCAAGGAAGGTGAGAAGGTGCGCGTGGACACCCGCAGCGGCGAATACGTGGAGCGCGTCAACGACTGAGGAATGAGGGAGGCCGTTTTGTACACCTGCCCGATGCACCCCGAGCTTCGGCTGCCCGAGCCCGGCCCCTGCCCGCAGTGCGGCATGGCGCTGGAGCCCTTCATGCCCGAGGCAGAGCCCGGGGAGGACCAGGAACTGGCGGCCCTGCGAAAGCGCCTGTGGGTCAGCGCGCCCCTGACCCTGCCCCTGGTGGCGCTGGCGATGGGTCTGCTGCCGGCCGAGTGGAACGCAGGGTTGCCGCCGGCCTGGAACGGCGTGCTGCAGGCGCTGCTGGCCGCACCGGTGGTGCTGTACGGCGGCTCCCTCTTTTTTGCGCGGGGCTGGGAATCCGTCAAGACGCTGAACCTCAACATGTTTACGCTGATTGCGCTTGGCACCGGCGTCGCATTCGCCGCCAGCCTGCTGGCCGTGGCGGCGCCGCAGATCTTCCCGGGCGCACTGCAGCGCGGGACGGACGGCCCGCCGCTGTACTTCGAGAGCGCCGCGGTCATCATCACCCTGGTGCTCGTCGGCCAGTTCCTGGAAGTGCGCGCGCGGCAACGCACCGGCTCCGCCCTGCGCGCGCTGATGGACCTCACGCCGCCGCAGGCCAACCGGGTCGAAAGCGGCGGCGACGAGCACAAGGTACCGCTGGATGAAGTGCGCGTGGGCGACCAGCTGCGGGTGCGCCCGGGCGGACGCGTGCCGGCGGACGGCAGGGTGATCTCGGGGCGCGGCGTGCTGGACGAATCGATGCTGACCGGCGAAGCCCGGCGCGTCGAAAAGGAAGTCGGCGCCATGGTCAGCGCGGGCACCGTGAACAACGCCGGCTCGTTCATCTTCGAGGTGCTGCGCACCGGCGAACAAACACTGCTCGCGCGCATCGTCATGCGGGTTGCAGAAGCGCAGCGCAGCCGCGCGCCCGTGCAGCGCACGGTTGACCGCGTCTCGCAATTTTTCGTGCCCGCGGTGATCGCCGTGGCGCTGCTGACCTTCGCCTGGTGGAGCATCTACGGGCCGCCGGAAGAAAACATCAGCTTCGCGCTGGCGGCCGCGGTTTCGGTGCTGATCATCGCCTGCCCCTGTGCGCTGGGGCTGGCCACGCCGGTTTCCATCACGGTCGGCATGGGCCGCGGCGCACGCGAAGGCGTGCTGTTTCGCACGGCGGCCGGGCTGGAGACCATGCACTCGGTGGATACCCTGGTGGTCGATAAAACCGGCACGCTGACCAACGGCCGACCCGTGCTGACCGAGGTGATGGCGTGGGGCGCCTACAGCCGCGAGGAACTGCTGGCGCTGAGCGCGGGGCTGGAGATGGCCAGCGAGCACCCGCTGGGCGAGGCGATCATCGCCGGCGCAAGGAAGCGCAACGTGCGGCCGACGCCGCCGACATCCACCCACTCGGAAGCGGGCCGGGGCATTTCGGGCGAGGTCTCCGGGCGCAGGCTGCTGCTCGGCAACGAGAAGTACATGCGCTCAAAGGGAATCGACCCGAAGCCCCTGCTCTCCGCCGCGCAGGGCCTGCGCTCCGACGGACAAACCGTCGTTTACGTGGCGGCGGACGGCGTGGTGATCGGCCTGCTCGCCGTGGCGGACCGCATCAAGCGCACCACGGCGGAAGCGGTGACGCTGCTGCGCAAGGCGGGCATGCGCATCCTGATCGCCAGCGGCGATGCGGCGGACAGCGTTTCGGTGGTGGCAAGGCGCCTCGGCATCGAAGAGGCGGAGGGCGAGGTTTCGCCGGAAGGCAAGTACCAGCTGGTGGAAAGGCTGCAGCAAGAGGGCGCTTGCGTTGCCATGGCGGGAGACGGCATCAACGATGCGCCGGCGCTGGCCCGCGCCAATATCGGCATCGCCATGGGCAACGGAACCGACATCGCCATGGAAAGCGCGGACATCACGCTGGTGCGCGGCGACCTGCGCAGCATCGCGCGCGCGGTGAAGCTTTCGCGCATCACGCTGAGGAACATCCGGCAGAACCTGGTGCTGGCCTTCGGCTACAACGTGCTGGGCGTGCCGATCGCGGCCGGCGTGCTGTATCCGCTGACGGGGCAACTGCTTTCGCCGATGATCGCCGCGGCCGCCATGACCCTGAGTTCGCTCAGCGTGCTCGGCAACGCGCTGCGTCTTGGCAGGCAGAAGCTCTGAGTGTTTGCCGCCTGTGTCGGGCGGCAGTGCACGACATAGCGTCGCTGCCTCCGCACCGGGTCTGTGCGTGGCGCCGCCCTGCCCCCCGGTCCGCGCTTCAGGGCGTAACCAGCGTGACCGGGCCGTGCGCTTCCAGCAGCGTGCGCACCTTGTCTGCGGGCGCGACGATGACCACGGAGGCGTGCGAGGGAAGCAGGTAGCGCTGTGCAGCCTCGGCAACCTGATCGGCGGTCAGCGCGCGCACCCTGCCCCGGTAGGTATCGAGAGAGTCCCGGGGCAGGTCGTACATTTCGAGATCGACCAGGGCCGACATCACGGCGCCCGCCGTCTCCAGGGCCAGCGCAAAGCGGCCCGTGCTGAGCGTCTTGGCGCGGCTGAGTTCTTCTTCGTCCGGAGGCGCACTGCGCATGCGCTCGAACTCTTCGAACAGGCCCTTCAGCA
>CAZJXU010000173.1:0-2008 GCA_964550095.1 uncultured Spirochaetales bacterium
GCACACTGGTCGTCGCCAACTGGAAGATGCAAAAGACCGTGGCCGAGGCCCTGGAATTCGCCGAGGCCTTCCTGGCGCGCTTTCCGCAGCGCAGCGCAGACGCGCTCGCGCCGGGCGCGGGCGCAGATGCCGCGGGCGCGACGAACACGGCGGCAGATACGGGCGCGGACGCAGCGACGGCAAACATGGCGCCAGGCGCGGGGGCGGCGACGACAAACGCGGCGGCGACAGCAAACGCAACGGCGGGCGCAACAAACGCGACGGCAAACGCAGCAACGACAAACACGGCGGTGGAAGTCGCCGTGGCGCCCCCCTTCACCGCGCTCGACGCACTCGGCCGGGCGCTCCGGGGAACGCCGGTGGCGCTCGCCGCGCAAAACGTGCATCCGCAGCCGGGCGGCGCCTTCACCGGCGAAGTGGCGCCGGGCATGCTGGCGGAACTCGGCTGCCGCTACGCCATCGTGGGGCACAGCGAGCGCCGCAGCCTGTTCCAGGAGCGCAGCGACTTCGTGGCCGAGAAAGCGGCGGCCCTGCTGCAGCACGGCATCGACCCGATTGTGTGCGTGGGCGAAAGCGCGGATGAGCGGGATGCAGGGCGCACCCTGGCCGTGATTCGCGACCAGTTGGACGAGAGCCTGGCCAAAGCGCCCGCCGAGGACGCGCCGCGCCTGGTGGTGGCCTACGAGCCGGTCTGGGCGATCGGGGCCGGGGTGAGCGCGACGCCGGAGCAGGCGCAGGATGTCCATGCCATGATCCGCGCGCGCCTGGCCGAACGCTTCGGGGGGGCGGATTCGGAAAAAATCCGCATCCTGTACGGGGGCTCGGTGAAGGCGGACAACGTGTCCGCGCTGACCGCGCAGCCCGACATCGACGGCGCGCTGGTCGGCGGCGCCTCACTGCAAGCCGGGGGCTTTGCCGAACTGGTTCTGCGCAGCGGAGACAACACATGACATTGTTCATCACGGTGCTTCACATCATGGTCTGCGTGTTTCTGATCGCGGTGGTGCTGCTGCAGCGCGGCCGGGGCGCCGAAGTGGGCGCCATGTTCGGGGGAGGCGGCACCTCCACCGTGTTCGGCGGCCGGGGCGCGGGCAACTTCCTCACGCGGCTCACCACCGGCGCCGCCGTGGTGTTCATGCTCACCAGTCTCACGCTGGCCTACACCGTCCAGCAGCAGGGCGACGCCGGCCTGTTTGAAGACGGGGACCAGGAAGCGGGCGGCTTTGAAGAGGTCGAAACGCCCGAGGGCGAAGGCGGCGGCTTCGAAGAAGTCGGCGCGCCGGAAAGCGGAGGCGGCGGCTTTGAAGAGCTGAGCCCGGCCCCCGCATCCGGGGACGCGGCAGACGCGGGCGATGCGACAGGCACCGCGGGCGAGGCGGCGGGCGAAGGCGAGAGCCGGGGCGGCGGGGACGCGCAGGGCGAGGCCGGCGGCTCGGGCGGCGCAGAGCCGAAAACACAGAACGAGTAGCGGGCGCGCAGCCTGCCCCTTTGCGCCGGGCAGTCCGGGCGGTCCGCGTGCCCGTTTATGCCTGGCGGCCCGGGCAAGCGGTTTTTGCCGGGCAGTTCGGGCGACGCGGCGCCGGAAACACAGAGCGAGTAGCGGGCGCGCAGCCTGCCCCTTTGCGCCGGGCGGTCCGGGCCGTCGGCGCATTTCCCTTGCGCCGGACGACCTGGCGGGCGGGCGGCGCGACCCCTTTTTTCGGGCGGCCCGGGCGGAAGACCAGCGCACGCCCCTTTGCACCGTGCCGCCACGCGCCCCCTTTTTCGGGCGGCCCGGGCGACACAGACGGGGCCCGCCCTTTGCCCTGGGCGGTCGGCGGGAAGCCCGGCGCCGCCGAGGCTACCCCCCCTACCCCGGCGCGGCTTTGCCGGTTAGTATCCCCGTCTCAAGCGGTGCAAGCGGCAGTGGCGGAACTGGTAGACGCGCATGGTTGAGGGCCATGTCGGGGCAACCCGGTGGAGGTTCGAGTCCTCTCTGCCGCACCAATACCCTTGGCCGGCCCGGTCG
>CAZJXU010000174.1:0-2000 GCA_964550095.1 uncultured Spirochaetales bacterium
CGCCTGGGCTTCGATTTCGCCTTCAATCATTTTGCCGCTCGCAGGGTCCAGCGGCAACTGCCCGGAAACATAGACGACCCCGCCGTGCACCACGGCCTGCGCGTAAGGGCCGACCGGCGCGGGCGCCGCCGCGCTGCGCACCTCTTTGCGCGCACCCCTTTTGTCGTGATGGGCCATGCCGCCTCCCCGCCTCCCGCTGATTTGCCGCTTCACCGCATCGCCGCTGCGGCGCCATCCGGAATGCGCCGGGTGCTTCGTGGGCGCATGATACGAAACACCGCGCTGGCTCGGCGCCCGCGCAAAGACGGCGCGCCTCCCCGCCTCCCGCTGATTCACCGCATCGCCGCTGCGGCGCCGCCCGTGACAAAAAAGCGCCGCGCTGTCCGAAGCCGCTGCGCCGCGCCTCAATCGTCACTCTCGTCACTCGTCGTTGATCTCCCTGTCCACGGTCCTGACCTGTCCGCGCCAGACTCCCGCCCAGCGGCGCAGCGAAAGCCAGCACGCCAGCGACAGGAAGGCGAACACCAGCAGCACGCGCGGCAGCGATTCCAGCATCCACTGGTCCGCGGGCAAAACCAGGGCGAGCAGCGCAACGGCTGCGGCGCCGATGCCGAAGCCCAGCAGCACGTAGCCCGGCACGAGGATTTCCGCCGTCACCAGCACCAGCGCGACGATGCCCCACGCCCACCACTGCTCCCAGATCACCGCTGCGGCTCCGGGGGCGCCATCAGCCCTCGTCCCTTCCGAACATCCGGAACGCCCTGGCGAAGGCGTCCACCGCGTCCGCGGGCACGATCACGGTGCGCGCGCCCTGGCCGCTGGCCACCTGCGAGAGCGCCTCGACCTGCTTGAGCGCCACCTGGTACTGCACGGCCTCGATGCCGTTCGCCTGGATGGCCTCGGCCACGACCCGGGTGGCGTAGGCCTCCGCGTCCGCCTCCACCCGCCTGGCCTCGGCCGCCTTGGTGGCCGCGTAGAGTTCGGCGTCGGCGGCGAGTTCGACCGCACGCCGCTCGCCCTCGGCCCGCGTCACCTGGGCCCGGCGCTCCCGCTCCGCGTTGAGCTGCTGCAGCATCGCGGCGCGCGTCGCCTGGTCGAGTTCCACGTCGAGCACTTCCGCGCGCGTTACATCGATGCCCCAGTCGTTGACCGCTTCTTCCACCTGGGTCTTGATCTGCGAGATCAACTGCGCGCGGTTGGCCTGCACCTCGTCCAGTTCCATGCGGCCGATTTCGGCGCGCACGATGCCCGCCACCGTGGTGGCGATGGCGCCGTCGATGTCGCGGATGCGGTACACGGTGCGCTCCGGCTCGGTCACCCGGTAGAACACGCTGGTCTCCACCTCGAGCAGGACATTGTCCGAGGTGATCGCGTCCTGGCGCGCGTTGGGGAGCTGGCGCTCCAGCACGGACACCCGGTGGGCGATGCGGTCCAGGAAGGGCACGATGAAGTTGATGCCCGGCCCCAGAACAGACTTGAGCCGCCCGAAGCGCTCGACGACGTGCTTCTCCGACTGCGGCACGATGCGGATGCCGCTATAGACGCAGAAGATGACAAAGAGGGCGAGCAGCAGCGTGAAGAGGCTGTCGCCCGGGGTGATTCCGACAACTCCGACAACAGGCAAAGCGGGTACCTCCTGTTACGCGGCCCTCTGGCGCCGGCCCGGCGGCGCGTGAGGGAATGATACACGATTCCGACCCGCAACGGGCGCCGCGCCCGCTGCCCCCTCGGGCGGCCTGATCGTTTCGGACGCTTGCAGCGGGCGCGCCCGTCCGGGATGTGTTTGGACGCGCAGGACGCCAAGGCCCCCATCCGGCGGGGTGAACCCGTCCGGCGGCCCGGGGCGATACGGCCCGGGCGGGGGCCAGGCGGCGAAGCGAACCCGTCCGGCGGCCCGGGACGATACGGCCCGGGCGGGGGCCAGGCGGCGAAGCGAACCTGTCCGGCGGCCCGGGGCGATACGGCCCGGGCGGGGGCCAGGCGGCGAAGCGAACCTGTCC
>CAZJXU010000175.1:0-12683 GCA_964550095.1 uncultured Spirochaetales bacterium
GGGGAGGAGGGTGGCGGAGGTAGGTGGGGGGCCGTCCTCCAGGGCGCCACTGTCCTCCCCCAGGACACTGGTTTCGAGATTGACGATCAACGGCTGCGTCCGGTCTCCTCCGAACCGGGTGAGCACGAAGCGCGCCGGGGCGCCCTCCGTAACCTCCCCGGCGGCCGCATGCACGGAGACCCTCGGGTTGTCGCCGTCGTCGTCGATGACGAACAGCGTCGCCACGGACGGATCTCCCGCGATGTACTCGCCGTCCGGATCGTCGAGCACGGTGAAGACCAGACTCCTGTCGAGCTCGTCCGTGTTGTCGGGATCGGCTGCCCTGACGCGGACCGTGGCGGTCGTCTGGCCGGCTTGCATGCGGACGTCTCTGGCCACAGGCGTATCCTGGACGCCCGTGTACGTGTACTGGCCATGGACGGTGGTAGCGGACGACGTGTTTCCGGCACGGGTGACGACGACTTCCAGATCTTCGTTCTCCCCGTAGATCCCCGACGTCCTGCTCGGCGCCACGGACACCGTTGCGATCAGGCTTCCCCTGACTTGAATCTTCAGCGCACGGTCCGTGTTCTCATTAGTCCAGGATCCGGAGTCATTTATCCGGAGCCGGTAGTGGTCGTCGATGCTCCAGCCCTCGGCGGCTCCGGAGTCGAGGCCGGCGTTGAGCAACACCCGGGTCCATCTGAATCCATCAAGGCTGCCGGTGTAAGAGGCGTTCTGCCTGATGGTGACGTGGTACTTGGTGTTCGCGGCCAGGGTCGTGTTCGCCGGCGCCGTGAAGATGTTCAGGCCGGCGGCGAAGTTGGAGGGGTTGGTCAGATTGGCGTGGATGGAGCCCGGGTTGCCGGATGAATCCACTCTCAAGGTGGCGGTGAAGGGAACGTTGGTATTGAAATTGTCCAGAGTCAGCGCTTCAACGACGATGCTGGAGAGGCGGTAGCCGGCGGCGTGGTTCCCGGTCGTGAACGACTGGGCGTACATGGTCTCGCCCCTCGGGGCGCGGGCTGCGTTGGCCGACTTTCCCGTGTTGCTGACAAAGGTCGTCTGCGCCTCGGCTGCCATCGGCGGCAGGCCGAGCAGCAACGCCAGCACGCCTGCGGCCAGGGTGAGCGTTGCAGTGCGACGGTGCGTGGCGATCCGATGCGCTGCAGTCCGGTGTGCTGTGGACCGGCTTTCTGCACTGTTGTTCGGCTTCGTGTGTGCGGCGGTCATGATGCGCAGACCCGCCGCCGGAGTGCGGCTGCCGAATTTCTCGCTGCGGATACGACCGAGCAGCGCGCTGCAGAACTGACGAGCACGGACGACCGCAGCGGTCGTCCACGTCTTGTTACAGCCCCCCCCCCCCCCGGGGGATCACGAACAGACGGGAGATCGCTTTCGCATTCCCCAGGTGTCGCAGGTTTCCATTACGCATCGTCTTCCTCCTCATGATGAACCCGGGCGGCCCCGCGTTCAGGGCAAGTACGCACGAGTATGGCCGAGCAGCGTGGAGTCGGCAGGGCCGCCCATCACCCTCGACCGGCCCGGTTCAGGATGACACATCCCCACGGCCTCCGCCGGAGCGCCGTCCAGCCGCCCGCTCCGGGCCGGCAGGGCCTCCACGGAGGGCAGCGACGTCCACGACGGGGGAGACGATACAGGATTTGACGGGCCGCGCCGGGCGTGGCAGGCTCCGGGCGTACGCGCGAGTAGCTCAGTTGGTAGAGCCCCTGCTTCCCAAGCAGGCTGTCGCCGGTTCGAGTCCGGTCTCGCGCTCCACGCCCCACCCCTGCGCCGCTGCGCCTTCTACGCCCCCTGCGCCTCGCCCCGCGCGAGGTGCGCCAGCAGCGCTTCCAGGCCGAGCCGGTAGCTGAGCGCGCCGAAGCCGGTCACCACGCCCAGCGCGATGTCCGAGATCAGCGAGCGCCTTCGGAAACCCTCGCGCGCGTGCACGTTGGAAAGGTGCACTTCCACCACGGGCAGCTCCACGGCCAGCAGGGCGTCGCGCAGCGCCACGCTGGTGTGGGTGAAGCCTCCCGGGTTGATCAGAATGCCCCGCGCCCAGGTGCGCGCCTGCTGGACGTGGTCGATCAGTTCCCCTTCGTGGTTCGACTGGGCGATGCGCAGTTCGGCGCCCTGCTCCTTGCCGAGCCGCGCCAGTTCCTCGTCGATTTGCGCGAGGGTGACGCGCCCGTAAACGCCGGGCTCGCGGGCGCCGAGCAGGTTCAGGTTGGGCCCGTGCAGGACCTGGATGCTGAGCGGGGTGGACATGAATGCAGGTTAGCAACTAGCCCGGCGTGGATGCGCTGAGCAGGGCGGAAAGCCGCGGGGCGAAGCGGCCGAGCAGGTAGCGCGCCCGGCCCAGGTGATCGCCGCGCTCGAGCAAAAGCAGCAGGCCGTGTTCGGCATCCACCCGGCGCAGCGCCGCATCGACATGCTGCGCGCGCAGTGCAAGCTCCAGGGGGGCGCCTGCGCCTTCTGCCTCCAGTTCCCCGAGCGCGCCGCCGGCGATGCGGGCGAATGCGGCGCCAAGCTTCCGGACGCGATGCTGCTGCGCTTCCCCGCAGCCTTCTTCCTGCACGAGCAACAGCAGCGGCGCTTCGGCGCCGGGCGTCAGCAGGGCCGCGGCCAGGGCGCCCGGGCAGGCCGCGAGCAGCTCTGCCAGCAGGGGGCGCAGTGCTGCAAGGCGCGCTTCACGCTGCTCCGCCATCTGCGCCGCTTCGCGCTGCGCCAGGGCTTCGCGAATTTCCGAGGCGGCCTGCGTGTCGCCCTGCCCTTCCAGCAGGTCGGCTGCCGTGGCGGTGGCGAAGGGGGAGCCGGGAGTCAGCATGTCCCGCTGGAGGTGGTCGCCGGTTTCATTTTCCCGGTCCGGGCGCGGCTGACCGCTGGTTTCGTTTCTCCGGTCCTGTTGCGACTGCACGCCTGTTTCGTTTTCTCGTTGCTGCTGCGGCTGACCACCTGCTTCGTTTTCCGGGTTCGGGTGCGGCTGGCCGCTTGTTTCGTTTCTCCGGTCCTGCTGCAACGGCACGCCTGCTTCGTTTTCCGGACCCGGGCGCGGCTGGCCGCTGGTTTCGTTTCTCCTGTTCTGCTGCAACGGTACGCTTGTTTCGGTTTCCCCGTGCTGCTGCGGCTGACCACCTGTTTCGTTCTCTCGTTGCTGCTGCGACGGCCCGCCTGTTTCGGTTTCCCGTTGCTGCGGCTGACCACCTGCTTCGTTTTCCCCGTGCTGCTGCGGCTGATCGCTTGTTTCGCTTGTCTCATTTCCCCGGTTCGGGTGATGGGGCTCGGGGTGTTGCCCTTCCGGGGCGGGCGGCCCCGCCTGGGTGTTTTGCGAAACGGGGCGCTGCGCTTCCTGCTGCACGCCCGGGCTTTCCACCGCGGGCGCAGCCACGGGTCCGGATGTTGCGCGCGCCGGGTGTTGCGCGGCGTCTTGCGCTGTGCGGGCCGGGCCCTGCGCGGCCTCCGGATCGGAAGCCTGTGTGCGCGCCGGGTTCTGCGCGGCGTCTTGCGCTGTGCGGTCCGGACCCTGCGCGGCCTCCGGCTCGGAAGCCTGTGTGCGCGCCGGGTGTTGCGCGGCGTCTTCGGCGGGCGAGTCGTCCTGGTTCCAGGGATCACGCATTGCTTTTAACGCCTCGTCGTGCGCTTTGCGGCGCTGCGCTTGCTGGCGCTGCGCTTGCCGGTGCTGCGTTTGCCGGTGCTGCGTTTGCCGGTGCTGTGCGCGGTCGATGTGCGTGCGCGGAGGCGGTTTTGCGCCTTTGTCCCCCTGAACAGGGCGGCCGGAAGCAACTGTGCCGGAGTCAGCAAGCGTGTTTCTGCAAGGCCGATTTCGCGCAGCACAACAAAGTGAATGCGCGCGCCGCGCCGCTTCTTGTCGGAAAGCAATGCGCGCAGGTAGTCGGCGCGTGCGAAGCCCGGGAGTTCCGTGGGCAGGCCGATGCGCTGCAGCAGGGCTTCCAGCCTATCCGCTGCGCCGGCGGCGCACAGGCCCAGCGCCTCGCTGCGGCGCGCGGCGAAGACCATGCCCATTGCAACCGCCTCGCCGTGCAGCACGTGGTGGTAGCCGGTCAGCGCTTCCACGGCGTGTCCCAGGGTGTGGCCGAAGTTGAGCAACATGCGGAGACCGCTTTCCTTTTCATCGCGGGCGACAATGTCCGCCTTGATCCGGCAGTTGCGCGCGATGATCGGCGTCAGCAGGCCGATCTCGCCTGCGGCCAGGTGCTCCGACTGCTTTTCGAGTTTTGCAAAAAGCCGGGCGTCGCGAATCGCGGCATGCTTCACCACCTCGGCCAGACCGGCGCGCAGTTCGCTGGGCGGCAGCGTTTTCAACACTGCGGTGTCGCTGAACACCAGGCGCGGCTGGTGGAAGGCGCCCACCAGGTTTTTCCCCCGGGGCAGGTTGATGCCCGTCTTGCCGCCGATGCTCGAATCCACCATCGCCAGCAGCGTGGTCGGAACGTGCACCAGGGGCAGGCCGCGTAGCAGCGTGGCCGCGGCAAAACCGGCCAGGTCGCCCACCACGCCCCCGCCCAGCGCCACCACGATGGTGTCGCGGTCGGCCCCGGCATCGAGAAGATCTTCGTGGAGACTTTTGAGAATCTCGATGCTCTTGCTGCTTTCTCCGTCGGGGACGCTCAGCATGACGGGGCGAAAGCCGCCGCGGCGCAGCGCGCGTAGAACATTGTTGCCGTGGTGTTGCGCCACCGGCGGCGTGGTGACGACCAGAACCCGGCCCGGGGCCAGGCCCTCGGCGCGCATGCGGGCGCCGAGTTCGGGCAGGATGCCCGCGCCCACGTCAATCGGAACCGCGTGTGCGCCGAAGCGCGCACGCAGCACGCGCCGGGCGTTCAGCGCCACTTGCCGGCCTCCGCGCCCGTGGCGCCTCCGACGCCCGCTACAGGCAGGCCGGCGCCACGCTCTGCCAGCCGCGCTTCGATGCAGTCCGCCACCCCGTCCGGGGTATGGGCATCCACGTCAACGATGATGTCGGCCCGCTGGTACGCCGCCCCGCGCTTATCCAGCAGTTCGTTCAGTGCCTGCAGGCGCTGCGCGTCATCCATGCCTTTCAGCAGGGGGCGCTCGGAGGCGGCGCCGACACGCAGGGCCAGTGTGCGCGCGCTCGCCCGCAGGTAGATGGACACCCCGCTCTCCGCCACCCGCGCAGCAATTTCCGGCTGGGTGATGGCCCCGCCGCCCAGTGCTATGACGCCTTCCCGGCAGGCCGGGCCGAGTGCAACCTCGCGCTCGATCTTGCGAAATTGCGCTTCGCCCTCGCGCGCAAAAATGTCGGCGACGCTGAGGCCCGCACGCGCTTCAATCATGGCGTCCGTATCCAGCACGGGCAGATTCATGCGCTCGCCCAGCACCTGCGCCACGGTCGTCTTGCCCGACCCCATCATGCCGACCAGCCACAGGGTTTTGTACTTCATCGGCAAAAAAGGATAACACAGGCTCTGACCTGGTGAACGAAGCGTGGCGTGCGGGCGGAACGGCCCGGTGACTGCGTGGGCTGGCGAGCGAAGCGTGGCGGGCGGACGGAACGGCCCGGTGACTGCGGGGGCTGGTGAGCGAAGCATGGCGGGCGGACGGAACGGCCCGGCGACTGCGCGGGCTGGTGAGCGAAGCATGGCGCGCGGACGGAACGGCCCGGTGACTGCGGGGCCGTTTCGGTCGGCCTCTGCCCGGCGGCGGATGCCGGCCCCGTTTCAGGACGACACGGTCGCCTGGCCCGACAGTATGGCGCGCGCCTCCTCGACGTCCCGGGCAATCCTGGCCGCCAGGGCATCCGGCCCGTCGAAGCGCTGTTCTGCGCGCAAGCGCTGTTCAAAGCCGATCTCGACGCGGCGCCCGTAACACTCTGCATCGAAGTCGAGCAGGTGCGCTTCGGCGCGCATTTCCCCCTCGCCCTCGAAGGTCGGACGGCGGCCGATGTTGATCACCGCGGGCCAGGGGCCGGGTCCGGGCGCCGGCGGCGGCCCGCCCTCCAGAAAACGCACGCGGCCGGCATAGACGCCCTGCGCCGGCAAAATTTCGTTCTCCGCGTCCAGGTTGATGGTGGGGAAGCCGAGGCCGCGGCCGCGCTGCTCGCCGGGCGCCACCAGGCCGCGCACGCTGTAGCTGCGACCGAGCAGCACGGCGGCTTCCTGCACCTGCCCCTCGGCCAGGCATTCGCGGATGCGGGTGGAGTTGACATCGCGCTCGCCCAGTTTCACCTCGGCGATGATGGTGACCGAAAAGCCCAGGTGCGGGCCGAGATCGACCAGGGTGCGCATGGAGCCCTCGCGATCCTTGCCGTAGCGAAAGTCGTAGCCGACATACACTTCGGCCGGGCCGATGCGGCGATGCAGCACCTCGCGCACGAAGTCTTCCGCCGGGAACTTCGCAAAGTTCAAATCGAAGGGTTCGACCAGCGCCGTATCTACGCCGGCCGCTTCGAAGAGTTCCAGCTTCTGCTCCAGCGTGGTCAGCAGGCGCGGCGAGCGGCCCGGCTGCAGCACGCGCCGGGGATGCGGCTCGAAGGTGTACGCCACGGCCTGCCCTTCAAGCGCCCGCGCCCGCTCGGTGACCTTGTTCATGATGGCCTGGTGCCCGAGGTGCAAGCCGTCGAAGTTGCCCACCGTGAGCACACAGCGCTCCATGGGCTGCTCCAGGCTCTCGCTGCCTTTTACAATGCGCACTCGCTAAACTCCCGTGCGGTGAAGACGCTCCGATTCTACTACGCTGGCAGCTTCGTCCGCAGCTTTTTCGGCGCGCTCGGTATTCTTGCGCTGCTTTCCTTCGCCGTCGAGATGATGATCCACCTGGATTCCCTGCTCGATGCGGGCGGGGGCTTCGCGGCGGCCCTTAGGCGGCTGCTGGCGCGCAGTCTTACCAATCACATGCTGTACCTGCCGCCCATGGCGGCGGGGGTGGGCGCCTTCATCACGGTTGCCGTGGCGGCCGGGCGCCGCGAAATGCTGGCGCTGCGCTCGGTGGGCGTGCCGCCCCTCAGCGCCCTTTCGCCCATCCTGCTGCTGGGCGCGCTGGTGGCAGTGCTGACCTTCGCGCTGGCGGAAACCCTGGGCGTGGATGCGGCGCGCACCCGCGTGAGCCCCGGCGCAGCGGCGGGGCCGGAGGGCGCCGGACGGGTCGAGATTCACGGCGGCGGCATCTGGCACCGCAGCGGGCAGGTGATTTACAACGGGCGCGGGCCCGGCCCGGGGGGCGTGGGCATCCGCGATGTGCGCGTTTTCGAGATGGACGAGCGCGGCGGACTGCTGCGCACGGTGCGCGCCGGAGAGGCGCAGCGCATTTCGCCCGAGCAGTGGCGCTTCAAAGATGCTGTTGTGCACAGCTTCGACCCCCGGGACAAGAGCGCCGCGCCGCGCGTGCAGCGCGCAGCGGAACTCACGCTGGACCTGCGCTCGGAGCGCGGCCTGCGCCTCGACGCGCTGGAACTGCGGGCGCTGCCGCTCCCCGCATTGCGGCGCTACGCGCACGGCCTGGAACAGGCGGGCGCGGATGCAGGCGGCGCGCTGGCGCTGCTCAGCGGGCGGCTCGCCCTGCCCCTGGTTTCCCTGGCGCTGATTGTGTTTTTCCTCGCCTTCGGCCTTCGCGCCGAGCAAAGCGGCGCGCTCTCGCGCTCCATTCTGAAGAGCATCCTCGTGGTATCGGCGCTGTTGGTGCTGGCCGAATACAGCGAAGCCCTGGCCGGCGAAATGGGCGGAGACTTCGCCCCGCTGCTGCCCTTCCTGGCGCCGGCGGGCTTCGGCGCACTGGGCCTGTTCCTGCTCTGGCGCGCGGCGCGTTAGTGTCGATGTTCGCAGGGCGCGACGCACGGCGTTCGCGTTCGTGCGGGGCGCGTTCGCGCGGCGTGCTGGCGTTGGCGTTCGTGCGGGGCGTTAGTGTTAAACGCGGTCGGGTGCGCGGACTCTCCGTCGGATGTGCGGTCGAGTCTCTTCGCATGTCCTGCCCCGCCGGCGCGCCCGGCTCCAGATGCACCCCGAACGGCGCCACCGACGGAGAGGCGCACCCTACTCTTCTTCTTCGCCCTGCATCACCTGGAAAAACTCGTGGTCCGGCGGCAGCACCAGGGTGGTCCCCTCGCCGATGGTCTTGCGGTAGGCGTCCAGGCTGCGCACAAAGCCGTAGAAATCCGGATCCTTGTTGTGCGCCTCGGCGTAGATGCGGGCCGCCCGTGCGTCGCCTTCGCCGCGCAGCACCTCGGCGTCGCGCTGCGCCTCGGCGATGGTCACCCGCGCTTCCCGGTCCGCTTCGGCGCGAATGCGACGCGCTTCTTCTTCGCCCTCGGCGCGGTGCTTGCGCGCCAGGCGCTCGCGTTCGCTGCGCATGCGCGCATAGACATTCTCTTCGGTGCGGTCGGGCAGCTCGGTGCGATTCAGGCGCAGGTCGAGTACCTGCACGCCGCGTTCGCGAAGTTCTGCGGCGGCCAGGCGGGTGACCGTCTCCATGATTTCCACGCGCTTTTTGTCGAGCACTTCCTGCAGCGTGTGGCGGCCGATCCAGTCGCGCACCAGTGAGCGCGTGCGACGGTCGAGCTGGCGCTCCGCCTCGGAGAGGTCGCCGCCTGCAGTGCGCGGGTAGCTCTCGCGAAAGCGCAGCGGGTCTTCGATGCGCCATATCACGTAGTGATCCACCACCAGGCGCTCGCCGTCCCGGGTTTGCACGGTGCTCGGCCGGGAAGAGAGGTGCAGGCGGCGCGCTTCGATGACGCGCATGGGCACCGTGGCGATGGCGACGGCGAGCCCCGGCTTCGTTATCACGGTGGGCCGCCCCAGGAAGAGCGCGATGCGCTGTTCGCCTTCGCGGTTCAGCACCAGCGGCCCGAAGCCCGCCGAGCTGCCGACCGCTGCGAGCGCGGCCAGCAGCAACAGGAGCAGCACGAGGCGCCTCACCGCGCGCCCTCCCCCGATGTGCCGCCGGGTGTTGTTCCGCCGCCCGATGTTCCGCCGCCCGGACGCGGGGCGCCGCCGGCCGCGTCTCCCGCCGTGGAAGAAGCGCCGCCCGGCGCATCGTTCGACGCGGGCGCCGGCGCGGGCGGTCGGCTGCCGGCCCCAAGCGGCAGGTAGGGCAGCACCGGCGTGCCGCCCGGCTCGATGATCACCTTTTCCACGCCGGGCAAGACCTCTTCCATGGTTTCCAGGTACAGGCGCTTCCTGGTCACCTGCGGCGCCTGGCGGTATTCCTCCAGCAGCGCGCTGAAGCGCGTGCTCTCGCCCTCGGCCTGTGCAACCTTGGCGTCCCGGTAGGCGACGGCCGCGGTGCGCCGCTCCGCCGCTTCGGCGCGCGCCTGGGGCAGCACCTCGTTGGCGTAGCCTTCCGCCTCGTTGATCTTGCGGTTGCGATCCTGGCTCGCGTTGATCACGTCGTCGAAAGCGGCGCGCACCGGGCCCGGCGGCTGCACCTCCTGCAGCACCACGTCCGAAATCGAAACGCCCAGCAGGTAGCGGTCCGAGATCTGCTGCAGCAGTTCCTGCACTTCGCTCTCGACCCACTCGCGGCGGTCGCGCAGCACGCCGTCCACCGTGCTCTTGCCCACCACCTCGCGCATGGCGGCCTGCGAGGCTTCGCTTAGCATGGTGCGCATGTCGCGCACCCGGTACAGGGTTTCGAAGGGGTCGCTGCGACGGTAGAGCACCGTGAACTCGAGGTACACGATGTTGTTGTCGCGGGTCTGCATCGCGGTTTCGGCGCGGCGCGCGGCGTCATCCACGTCGCCGAAGTCGAGGCGCAGTTCGCGGTTGCTCTCCACCACGTCGCGGCTTTCCAAGGGCCAGGGCAGGTGCAGGTGCGGCCCTTCCAGGGTCACGGTGCGCGCGTAGGCGCCCAGCCGCAAAATCACGGCCGACTCGCCGGGCGCCAGCGTGTAGTAGCCGCTGAGGAACACCCAGACGCAGAGGGCGCCGGCCAGGGTGATCAGCGTGGTGAAGAACTTCAGCATCACCGGCCTTTCCGCGTGCCTTTCACCCGCCGCCGCCCTGGGAAGGCGGCGCAGCGCCGGGACCCTGGGAGGACGGGGCGCCGCCCTTGCGCGCGCCCATTTCGTAGAAGGGACGCAGGATGTCGATCGGGATCGGGAACACGATGGAGCTGCTGTGCTCGGTGGCTATCTCGGAGAGGGTTTGCAGGTAACGGAGCTGCAGCGAGGCCGGCTCGCGCGCGAGCACGCTGGAGGCGTCGGCCAGACGCTCCGCGGCCTGCGCTTCGCCCTCGGCGTGAATGATCTTGCTGCGCTTTTCCCGCTCGGCCTCGGCCTGCCGCGCCATGGCGCGCTGCATGTCCGGCGGCAGGTCGATCTGCTTGAGCTCCACCGAGCGCACCTTCACGCCCCAGGGCTCGGTTTGCAGGTCGATGATTTCCTGTAGCTGCCGGTTGATGTTCTCGCGCTCGGAGAGCAATTCGTCGAGTTCCGCCTGGCCGCACACGCTGCGCAGCGTGGTCTGCGAGAGCTGCGAGGTTCCGTACAGGTAGTTCTCCACCTGGATCACGGCCTTGTCGGGGTTCAGCACGCGGAAGTAGAGCACCGCGTTGACCTTCACCGAGACGTTGTCGCGGGTGATGACTTCCTGCGCCGGCACGTCCATGACGATCTCGCGCAGGCTGACGCGCGCCATGCGATCCACCAGGGGGATCAGCCAGCGGAAGCCGGCGTCCTTGATGCCGATGAAACGCCCGAGGCGAAACACCACGCCGCGTTCGTACTCCTGCAAAATCCTCACGCCCATCATGAAAAAGACGGCGAGGATGGCGAACAGAATGATCAGTCCCGTCATGGTTTTCTCCTTCTTCCTTTGCCGGGCCGGAGGGCCCGGGGTGGAAACTGTGTGCGCTGTGTTCAGGCGGGGCGCCCGCCTCCGGGCTTTGCTGCGCTTACGCGCCCGCGCCCCCGGCGGGTTTTACCAAAAGCCGCATGCCCCGCACTTCGACCACTTCGATGCGGCTGCCCGCTTCAATCTCCATGTCAGCGTCGGCGTTCCAGTATTCGCCGCGCAAAAAGACTTTGCCGGAAGGGGCCAGGCGGGTCGTGGCCTCGCCGAACATGCCCAGCAGTTCCGAATTGCCGGACTGCTGCTTTTTGCCCATGGTGCGCGAGAGCGCGACGACGACCAGCACCAGGCAAAGACCGATGCCCAGCACCGCGGGCAGGAGCACGCCAAAGAAGTCCACGTTTAAATCCGAGAGGTCGGGGCGGTCGAAGATCATCGAGCCGCCCAGCAGCAGAAAGCCGAGGCCGATCGCGGGCAGCACGCCGAAGGACGCCACAAAAAGCTCGGCGGCAATAAGCCCGAGACCGACCAGGCAGAACACGATGCCGGTCCAGGAAAAGGGCAGCATCTGCGTAGCCAGGAGCCCCAGCGCCAGCAGCGCCGCGCCGATGATGCCCGGAAACAGGAGGCCCGGCTGGTTGAACTCGAAGTATAACAGGGCCAGGCCGGCGAGCAGCAGCAGCACCGCCACGTTGGGGTCGCCTATGACCTGGAAGACGCGGGAGGTCAGGCCGGGCGTGAGCTCGCGCAGCGCCGCCGCTTCGATGTCGAGTTCCAGCAGGCGGTCTTCGATGCGCACCTTTCGCCCCTGCAGTTTCTTGAGCAGGTCGACGCGGTCTTCGGCCAGCAGGTCGATTACGCCCAGTTCCAGGGCTTCTTCCGCCGTGGCCGCCTCGCTCTTGCGCACCGCCTTTTCAGCCCACTCCACGTTGCGGTCGCGCTCGCGCGCAATGGCTTCGATGTACGCGGCCGATATGTTCTCGGCCTTTTCCATCATGTAGTCGGGCGCCCCGTTTTCGCCTTGCCCTTCGCGCGCGGGGGCGCTGCCGCCGGGGCCGCCAAACACCGGGTGCGCGGCGCCGATGGTGGAGCCCGGCGCCATCACCGCGATGTGCGCCGCCATGGTGATGAAGGCGCCCGCAGACCCGGCCCAGGCGCCGCGCGGCGCGACATACACCACCACCGGCACGCGCGCGTTCAGGATGCCGGTGATGATGTCCTTGGTGAAGTCGAGCCGGCCGCCGGGCGTGTCGAGTTCCAGGATCAACAGGGCGGCGCCCGTCGTCTCGGCTTCTTCGATGGCTTCCTGTGTGTGGTCGGCGACGGCCCCGTTAATGGCGCCGTCCACCCGGGTGATCAGCACCGGCCCCCGGTGGCGCTGCGTTTGTATATGTTGCGTCGATTCGGCTTCGGATTCGGGGGCGGATTCGGATTCAGTTGCGGCCTCGGTTTTGGTTGCGGCCCCGGATTCGGTGGGCGCCGGGGCGGCAGTGGATGCCTCTGCCAGGGTCAGGACGGGTGCGGCCTCGGTTGCGGCCCCGGATTCGGCCGGCGCCGCGGCTGAAAGCGCGAACGCAGTGGCGAGTGCGGGTGCTGCTGTGTGCGCGGACGCGGCGGTGTGCACGAACGCGGCGGTGTGCGCGTGCGTGGTATGCACGGATGCGACAGTGGTCGGTGCAAGCGTGGTGGTGTGCACGAGCGTTGCCGGCGTGGCGATGATCGACCCGGACTCGACGGTCGGTGTGGATGCAGCAGCATGCACGAACGCCTGCGCGGGTGTGGTGGCGACCGGCGCGGATACCGCAGCTTGCACGAACGCCGCTGCCGTCAGCAAGGCGAGCAACGCCGGCAGCCAGGCAGCCGAGTGCAGCGCCCGTCGGCGCAGGCCGGGCATCGCGCGCCTCACGTGCGCACCCCGCGCAGCTTTTCCACCCGGTCCAG
>CAZJXU010000176.1:0-2579 GCA_964550095.1 uncultured Spirochaetales bacterium
CCGTGCAGGGCGAGCCCGCCGCTTTTGATGCGCTCGTCAATCCAGGGGTAGGAGCGCAGGTTGCCCAGGGAGTTCACCACGGAACGGTGCTCCACCAGGGCGGTGATTTCGGCCTCGCTGACGTCGTCGGGCGTCCTCGGACTGGCGGCGGCGGCCAGTACCTCGTGGCAGGCGAGGAGGGCCGTCTCTATCCAGGGCCCGACGAACTCGAAGCCGGTCGGCGCGTCGCCCCGTGCGGTGGCCAGCGCGGCAGCCATACCGCCGCAGCGCGCGTGGCCAAGCACTACTATGTGGGAGACGCCGAGTGCCTTCACGCCGTATTCGACGGCAGGCATGACGCCGTGTCCGAGTGCGTCGGAGCCGGGGGGCGGCGCCAGGTTGGCGACGTTGCGCACGATGAAGAGGTCGCCGGGCCGGGCGTCGCAGATGAACGCGGGGTCCACGCGCGAGTCGCTACAGCCGATTACCAGCACCTGGGGCTTCTGCCCGGCAACCAGCCTGGGCATGAGGGCTCCTTCTCCCTCATACTCCCGCTGCCGGAATGTCCGCGCGCCCTCGATCAGGTCGGCGAGGGGGCGTCCGCTCGGTGTGCTCGATTCGCTCAATTGCCGTCTCCGGTTCGATTGGACTGCTGCGCGCGCCGCCGGAATCGTAGCCAGCGAGGCGGGCGGTGTCGAATGCGCTCCCGCCGCTTGTCGGATTTGCCTGCACTGAACAGGGCCATCATGGAAGAACGAGACAAGTGTCGGGCGCCGGTTCGGCGCACAAGCAAGCATCGCCACGCAACGCCCCCGAAGTCAGCGCGATTCCAAAGTGGTGCATTCAAAAACGACCGCAGCTCGCCCCCTTTCACGCCAGCGCCAACCCCGCAATCACCCTCACCTCTCCCCTCTCACGAACACCCGCTCGCCGGCGCACCAGGTGGCGCGCACCAGGTCGGCTGCGTCCAGCCCCTCCCGGGCTTCGCTCCAGGGGCGGCTTAGCAGGCACAGGTCGGCGGATGCGCCCGGCTGCACGCGGCGGGAGGCGCCGCCGGGCGCTTCGGGTGCGCTGGTGAACAGGGCCAATGCGCGTTCGGGTGTGAGCGCTTCGTCTGCGCCGAGCACCCTGCCCGCGTGCGTGCGACGCGTGACGGCGGCGTGCATGGCGCGCCACGGATCGGCAGAACAGTAGGGCGCATCGCTGCCGGCGCCCAGTGGTATGCCGGCGCGCACGAAGGCGTTGCCGCGATACAACCAGGGGCGTTCTTCGACGGGAACGTCGCGCAGGTAGGTGTCGCCGCGTTCCCGCACGAAGCCCGGCTGTGTAACAACGCACACGCCCAGCCGCGCGATCCACTCCAATGCTTCGGGCGGCGCGACGGATGCGTGCTCTATGCGGTCGCCTTTCATTACGCCTACGCTTTCCAATGCGGCGCAAACGACTATCAATGTGGCGCGCGTTACGCAGTGCACTGCAACGGGGCGGCCTGCGGCGTGCGCGCCTGCGATGCGCGCGCCCAGTTCGTCCGGCGTAGGCAGGGCGAAGTCGTCAACCAGCAACTTCCACGCACGCGGCGCTTCGGGCGCGGCGGCGGGCGGCAACTGCGGCCCGCCCATCCAGGCAACGCGCTGGGGCAATGCGCCGCTGCTGCGCGCGCTTTCGATGATGGCGAACTCTGCGGGGCCGTTTTCGGGTGATGCGTCGGTTACGCCGGTGATGCCGTGGCTTGCGAGCAGTCGGCCGACGGCTGCGAGCGCGGGCGCAAACGCCGGTTGCATCCCCGGCGCCGATTCCGATTCCGGCCCCGATTCCATTCTCGGTTCCATTCCTGATTTTAGTTCAGGTTTCGGTTCCGGTTGCATTCCCGATTTCATTCTCGATTCCATTCCTGATTCCATTTCCGGTCTCATCCCCGATTCCACTTCCGATTCCATTCCCGATTCCGGTTTCAGTTCCCGCCCCGGTTCCGATTCCCGCTCCAGTTCCGGTTTCAGTTCCGCTTCCGCTTCGCAGTGCGCGGCAAGTCGCGCGGCGATGCGCTCGCGCAGGAAGCGGTCGGCGCGCAGCAACCGTCCGCTGGCCCGGCCCGATGCGTCCCGCTCCACGCCGGGTGCGTCTGCGCCGTCGTCGAGGCCGAGTTCCCGAACGGCCAGGCTGTTCAGCATCCACAATGCGCCGCTGCGATGCTGAATGCGCAGCGGCCGGCGCGCTTCCAGCCGGTCGAGTGCGCGGCGGTCCAGCGCGCCTGCGACCTGTTCGTGGTAGCCGACGCCGCGCAGCCAGCCGTCCGGGCCCGGCGCGGCGCCTGCCAGCGCGCGCGCGAGTTGGCGTTCGCTTTTGACTTCGGGGGGGCCGCAGGGCAGCGAGTGCAAGGAAGCGGCCAGCGCAAGCAGGTGCAGGTGATGGTCGTGCAAACCGGGCAACAAGGCGCCGCCTTCTGCGTCAAAGCCGGGGCCGGGTTTTGCCTGGGCGGCGCATATTTCGGCGATGCGTCCGCCTGCCAGGCGCACATCCACAAGGCCAACGCCGGGAAGTTCGGCGCGGCGGATCCACGCGGATGCGGAGGAAGCCTGCGCGCGGCCGGGCTGCTGTTCGGC
>CAZJXU010000177.1:0-24347 GCA_964550095.1 uncultured Spirochaetales bacterium
GCCTGGAAGCAGGGCCGGTGCAGTCCGGGCAGTGCGGCCACGCACTCCGTCACCATCAGGGCTTCGTAAGGCAGGCGGCTGCTGCAACTCGCGACAAAGAGCAGCGGCCTGTCTTTCGGCAGCGCGCCCTGCCCCGCGCATTCCAGGCGCCACCAGCCGCGCCGCAGCCAGGCGAGCGGGACGGATGCCAGGCGCGCGAGTTCGGGGTCGAAGCCGAGGTCGTCGATTTCGCCGCTGTGCTCGGCCACGCCGAGGCCGCCGATGCGGCTGCGCAGCAATTCGAAAAACCTGAGCCAGGCAGGCGGAGGCGTGCGCGGCGCGGACTGCGCAACCTCGCTGTGCGGCGTGCGCCCGGTGTGCGATGCGGACCCTGCGGCGGGCGGAGGTGTGCGCGGCGCGGACTGCGCAACCTCGGTGTGCGGCGTGCGCCCAGTATGCGATGCGGACCCTTCAGCAGGCGGAGGTGTTTGCGACGCGGACTGCGCGAGCGCATCGGTGTGCGCACGCGCAGCACCGGGCGGGCGGGCACCGCCCGGCGACGACGATGCGTGATCGCTCATCGCCTCTTCCCGCTGCGGCCCGCGGCGACAAACGCGGCCCAGGTTTCGCGCGTGCTGTACAGGGGCCGGCCGAATTCGGCGAAGCCCTTGGCGCCGTCCGCCAGCCAGGCGTAACGCAGGTAGTCGTAAGCATCGCTGGGCGCGTCGGCGAGGGGCAGCAAGCGGCGCAGGTAGCCCGCGCGGCGCAGCCAGGCGGCGGGCAGCGGCAGGTTGCGCTTGCCTGCAGAGCGCAGCAGCACCGAAAGCGGAACCACGCCGGGCGCCACGATGTTGAACACGCCCGGGTGCGGCGCCAGCGTCGCCTGTTCAAAAACGGCCAATTGATCGTCCTCGTGAAGCAGTTGCAACAGGGGATCGTAACCGAGCAGTGTCGGTACCACGGCGGGTGCGAAGTAGCGCGCCTCGGGGCCCCGGCTGTGCGCGCCCAGCGTCCAGCAACAGCGCAGCACCGTCAGGGTGAGCTGCGGCCGCTCGGCCGCAAACCCGGTGAAGGCGCGTTCCAGTTCCACCCGCCTTTGCACCCGGGGGGCGTCCGGGTGGGCGCGCAGCGGCGCGCTTTCCTGAAAGTACTGCGGGCCGGCGGCGGAGGCGCCGTAGCACTGCGTGGAAGAGGCCAGCACCAGGCGCCGCACGCCTGCCGCCGCGGCCGCAGCCGGCAGCAGCCGGTCGCCCGCTTCCCCGCTGCGCCGCCACGAGGCCAGGTGCGCCAGCGCATCCACGCCCTCTCTTTGCAGCAGCGCGGCGATGCGTTCTTCGGCCCCGGGCCCCGTCGCATCGACCCGGTGAAACACCACCTGCGCGGGCAGGCCGCCGGGCCGGGTGTGGCCGAGCCCGATCACCCTGCGGCCCGCCGGGCCGGCCAGGCGCTGGGCCAGGCGCAAACCCAGGGGCGTGCGCAGACCGGTAATGGCGATGCCTTCGCTCAGCACGGCCCCTGTTTTAACAGCAGACCCGGCCCACGCCAAGATGTCGGGGGAACGGGAGCGACCGGCAACGCTCGGGGAGGCCGGGCGGTCGAAGCGGGGGGCGGCCCGGGCGAGGCAGAGCAGTGAGCCGAACGCCCCCGTCCTGAAAGGCGGCACCCGTGTATGCGTCCAAACACATACTGGACGGGCGCCCGGCCTGAAAGGCGCCCGGCGCCACGGGCCAATCCACGGGCGAGCCGGCGCCCAGCCCGGTCGAATTCGCGGTCCGGCAGCGCTCGGGGAGGTCAGGCGGTCGAAGCGGGAGCGGCCCAGCCCGGTCGGACCAGCGGCCCGGTGGGGAAAAGGCGGCAAGCGCCGGGGGACGGCGCCGCGCCGGGAGCGCCCCGGGACGGCCCCAATTCCACTTCCGAGGCCCTACATATCGTGGTCCGGACCAGGCCCGTGTCCATATATGGTGCTCTTCCTGAAAATGGCGAAATTCGAAATTTTTCTCTTGGCGTCATCCCAAAATATGGGTATAAGTGGTGTCTAGTGGGAGTTTGTGGGGAACGGTGTCAAGGCGCCATCCGCCCCCCGCACCCCGGCAAAGGCGAGAGCGATGCTGCGCGGACGCTTCGAATACAGCATGGATGACAAGGGGCGCATCTCCCTGCCGCCGACCTGGCGGCGGGAGCTGAAGGTCGCCAAGCAGCCGCTGATCCTGACCAGTTGCATGGACGCCACCGCGGTCGGCGTTTACGAGCTGGAGCGCTGGAACGAGGTGGAGCAGCACCTGGCCGGCATGAGCCGGGTGCAGCCGGAAGTGCAGCGCATCCGCCGCCTGCTGATTTCGGGCGCCGAGGAATGCAGGGCGGACGCCCAGGGGCGCATCCGCATTCCCCAGCACCTGCGCGAGTTTGCCGACCTGGCGGGGTCCTGCCTGCTGGCAGGCACCGGGCATCGCATCGAGATCTGGGAAAAGGGCCGCTTCCAGCAGGAGTTGGCCGCGATTCTCGACCGAGGGGATGAGGTCTCCCGCATCGCGGCGGACCTCGGTCTGTAACAACACGAAGAGGTGAGGAAATGGGTGTCGGGGCCGAAACCCCCGATGCCAACGGGAAAGCGGGGCGCCCCCGGCGCCGCGTGGACCGGGCGTGCGCCGTTGGGGGGCGCCGCGCGTTCGGTCCGGCGCCGGGGGCCCCCAGCCCGCCCAGGGCCAGGACAGAGGCGAGCAGCACCCGTCACCGGGGGCCCGCGAGGTCCCGTGCACCGGAACGAAGGAGCCGTGCGATACGGCTCTCAGTTAGGAGACCGGCCTTCGAGTAGAAGCCGGACCCGGAAGCCAAATGCCGCAACAAGCCCGTCATCAACCCGTCATGCTGAACGAGTGCCTGGCGCTGCTCGCAGTGCAGCCGGGCGGCTTTGTCATTGACGGCACCGTGGGCGACGGCGGCCACGCCGAGGCGATCCTGAAACAGAGCGCGCCCGGCGGGCGGCTGCTCGGCATCGACCGGGACCCCGAAGCGGTGGCCTTTGCGCGGCAGCGCCTGGCGCCCTTCGGCGAACGGGTCAGGGTGCTGCAGGCCTCGTTTCGCGACCTGGCGCGGCTGTGCGACGAGCCCCCGGCAAAGGCCGGGCGCGCGAGCGGAGTGCTGCTCGACCTCGGCGTTTCTTCACGCCAGATCGATGAACCTGCGCGCGGCTTTCGCTTCGCCGAGGCGGACGCAGAACAAACGCCGCTCGACATGCGCATGGACCCGGGCTCGGGGCAAAGCGCCGCCGAGTTGCTGGCCGGCATCGAAGAGCGCGCGCTGGCGACGCTGCTGCGCGAGTTCGGCGAAGTGCCCGGCGCGGGCAAGCTGGCGCGCGCCATCTGCCGCGCGCGCAGGGAAGCGCCGCTGCAGAGCGCCGCCGATTTGCGGCGCGTGCTGAACGAAACCGCGACCGGCAGAGGGCGCCGCCACGACCCTGCCACCCTGGTGTTCCAGGCACTGCGCATCGCGGTCAACGACGAACTGGGCGCACTCGACGAAGGACTGGCTGCGGCGCTCGAGGTGCTGGCGCCGGGCGGACGGATATGCGTGCTCGCCTACCACTCCCTGGAAGACCGCCGCGTCAAGAGCTGCTTCGCCCGGGAAGAACGCGGCTGCCTGTGTCCGCCCCGGCAACCGCTTTGCAACTGCGGCCGGCGCCCCCGCTTGAAGCGGCTGAACCCGCGCCCGCTGCGCCCCGGCGCGGACGAGATCGCGCGCAACCCGCGTGCGCGCAGCGCAAGGCTGCGCGCTGCGGAAAAACTCGCGGAGGCGGCATGACCCGAACCGGCGCCAGAACAACAAGGCGGCCCGCGTCCGCCGGCAAGAACGGGCGCGCGCACGCCCGCCGCGGCGGCGGCGGGGCTTCCCGGCTTGCGCCGAAGGCCCCGCGCACGCGCGCTTCCAAAAGCGCCGATGCCAAGGGCCCGCGCCTGGTGGGCATCGACTACAGCGCGGTGGCGAATCCGGACCAGCAGCGCAGCGCCGTTTTGGCTCTGGCCCTGCCCGTGACGGCGGGCGTGGTGTGCGCCGCGCTGCTGCTCTCTGCACTGCGCGCGGACATCGTGCGCACCCGTTATGCACTGGCGAAGGCGCTCTCGGTGGAAGAAGCGCTGCGTCCGCAGGAAAACCGGCTGAAGCTGCGCCTCGGGCAACTGCGCAGTCCGCACCGCCTGCACCGCCTGGCCCGGGAACTCGGCCTCTCCCGGCCCGCCGAAGTGCAACAACTCCCCGCAGCGGAGCCTGGGCCGTGATGCGGCGTTACCACAACGACCCGGGTCACGCCCGGCTGCGCAAGCTGGCCTGGCTTGGCTGCCTGGCATTCGCCCTGCTGGCGCTGCGCGCGCTGCAGTTGACCCTGGTCGATGAACGCGGCGCGCAGCGCTTCGCCGTGCAAACCGGCGCCGTGCTGAAGCTGGCGCCGGCGCGCGGCACGCTCTTCGACCGCAGCGGAACCGAACTGGCGGTGACGGTGCGCGCGCCTTCGGTGTCGGCGCAGCGGGCGCAGGTGGAAGACGTGGAAGCCACGGCGCGCAGCCTGGCGCCCTTGCTGAACATGCCGAGCCGCACCATTGCCGGGCGCCTGCAGCAGCCCTCGCCGACCGTGTTCCTGGCGCGCTGGGTGAGCGAAGACACGGCGCGCGCGGTGGAAGGCCTGGCGCTGCCGGGCATCGTTCTGGTCCGGGAGCCCCGGCGCGCCTACCCGCTGGGCGCCCTGGCCGGCCGCATCGTGGGCTTCACCAACATCGACGGCCAGGGCGTGCGCGGCATCGAACAGGCCGAAGACGACTGGCTGCGCGGCGCCGAGCGGCGGGTGACCCTGGAGCGCGACGGACGCCGGCGCCTGCTGCCTGCGGCGGGCGTCGATCCGCGCAGCGCCGCCGGCGGCGACGTGCGCCTGGCCCTGGACAGCACCCTGCAAGCGGAACTGGAAAACGCGCTGGCGGAGGTCGTGCAAAAAACCGGGGCGCGCGGCGGCATGGTGCTGGCGCTGGACCCTTTGCGTGGCGACCTGCTGGGCGCGGCCGAGTTTCCCGGACTGGACCCGAACGCCTTCCGCGAGCTCGACTACCGGGAAACGCGCTCGCGCATCTTTCTCGACGCGCTGGAGCCCGGCTCCACCTTCAAGCCGCTGCTGGTGGCCGCCGCACTGGCAGCCGGCGCGCTGGACGCCGAAGAAGTCATCGACTGCACGGGCGGCGAGCTGCGCGTGATGAACAAAACCCTGCGCGACCGGGAAGACTTCGGCCCGCTCGACCCCGCCGGCATTCTGCGCGTCTCTTCCAATGTCGGCATCGTGCAGATCGCGCTGCGCATGGACCCGCGCACGCACCACCGGGCGCTAAGGGGCTTCGGCTTCGGACACAGCACAGAAAGCGGTTTCCCAAACGAATCATCCGGACTGCTGCGGGGCCACCAGGACTGGATGCCGCTCGACCAGGCGAACATCGCCTTCGGCCAGGGCGTGAACGTCACCGCCGCGCAGCTGGCTGCAGCCTTCGCCATGCTGGCGAACGACGGCCTGCTCCGGGCGCCGCGCCTGGTGCAGGCCAGGCGCCATGCAGGCGGCGCCTGGCGCGAAAACCCGCCCAGCGAAGCGCGCCGGGTGCTGGGCGGTGAAACAGCGCGCCGCGTGCGCGACATGATGCGCAGCGTGGTGACAGGAGAAGGGGGCACCGGCCTGCGCGCCGCGCTGGTCGATGTTTCGGTTGCCGGGAAAACCGGGACGGCGCAAAAACTCGAAGCGGACGGCGCCGGCTATTCCCACGAGCGCCTGCTGAGTTGGTTCGTGGGGATGGCGCCCGCCGATGCGCCGCGGGTGGTGGTGGCGGCGATGGTGGACGAGCCGCGCGGCGAAGCGCGCGGCGGCGGCGCCGTGGCCGCCCCGCTCTTCGCCCGCGCCGCGGCGGCTGCGCTCGCCCTGCAGGGCGTGAGTACCGCGCCGCGCTTTGGCCTGCCTTTGAGCGCCCACGCCAAAGACGACGAGGCCGGCGAAAGCGAAGGCGAATCGCTGCAGGCGAGCCGAACCGGGACGGGCGCCGCGCCGGGAACAACGCCGGGCGTGGCGCCGGGCGAAGCGCGCGATTCCGTGCAGCGCGCCCGAAACAAAGCGCAGCGCCGGGAGCACAGCCGTGTACCTCTCTGATCTGCTGCAAGGCCAGGGCGCCGAAACCCTGCGCGCCGGCGACCCGCTGATTGGCGGGGTGCGCTGCGACTCGCGCGAGGTCGCGCCCGGCGATCTCTTCGTGGCGCTGGTCGGCGCCAAGTCCGACGGCCACGACTACCTGGAACAGGCGGCGCGCCGCGGCGCCGCGGCGCTGCTGGTGGAGCGCCGCGTGAAGCCGGTGCCCGCCCTGCCCTGCGCGCGCGTTGACGACACCCGCGCCTGTCTGGCCGAAGTCGCGCTGCGCTTTTTCGGTCGGCCCGCATCGGAACTCACCCTGGTCGGCATCACGGGCACCAACGGCAAGACCAGCACCAGCTACCTGGTGGAGTCGGCGCTGCGCGCAGCGGGCCGGCGCCCGGGCCTGATCGGCACCGTGGAAAAGCGCTATGGCGATACGCGCGAGCGGGCCGTCAACACCACCCCCGAGAGTCTCGAGCTGCAGCGCACGCTGCGCCGCATGCGAAGCAGCGATGTCGATACCGTGGTGATGGAGGTGTCCTCGCACGGCCTCGCGCTGGACCGCGTTGCCGGCTGCCGCTTCCAGGTCGCGGCCTTCACCAATTTAAGCCAGGACCACCTCGACTTTCACGGCGACATGCAAAGCTACCGGGACGCGAAGCTCTTGCTCTTCAGCCGTTACCTGGCCCCGGGCGGCGCCGCGGTGATCTGCATGGACGACGCCGAGGCGCCGGCCTTCGTGGACTGCGCGCGAAAAAGCGGCGCGCGCCTGCTGCGCGTTTCGCGCCGTGACCGCGCCGATGTCTGGGTCAGGGATGCAGAGCTGAAACTCGAGGGAACGCGCGCGCGTTTCGTTTTTCCGAGCGGCGAAGTCGATATCACGCTGCCGCTGCCCGGCGACTTCAACCTGGAAAACGCGGTGGTGGCGGCCGGCATCGCCTGCGCGCTGGAACTTCCGGAAAGCGCAACCGCCGCGGGCTTCGCCGCCTGTCCGCAAACGCCCGGCCGCATGGAGCGCATCATGGGCGACCCGGACCGGGACCCCGGCGTGCTGGTGGATTACGCGCACACGCCCGACGCACTCGACAAGTTGCTGGGCGCCCTGCGCCCGCTTTCGCCCGGGCGCCTGTTCACGGTGTTCGGCTGCGGCGGGGAGCGCGATGCAGGCAAAAGGCCGCAGATGGCGGCCGCGGCAGCGCGCTGGAGCGACCGGGTGATCGTCACCAGCGACAATCCGCGCGGCGAAGACCCGGAGCAGATCATCGACCAGGTGTGCGCGGGCCTCGCGCCGCTGCCGCAGGCCACGCCCGAAACCCTGGCGCAATGCGAACACGAGCGCGCCTGGCTGCGCAGTTCCGACCGGCGCCGGGCCATTGCCTGCGCCATCCACAGCGCGGCGCCCGGAGACACGGTGGTGATCGCAGGCAAGGGACACGAGGCGTACCAATTAGTGGGAGAGCGCACCCTGCCCTTCGACGACCGCGAAGAAGCGCGCGCCGCGCTGCGGGAGCGAAGGCGATGAGCACAGGCTTCACCATCGCCGACGCCCTGGCGTGGACGGGCGCTGAACTGTTGCGGGGCCGTGCGGAGCAGCGCGTGGCGGCGGTGTCCATCGACAGCCGCGATGCGCTTTCCGGCGCGCTGTTCGTGGCGATCCGTGGCGAACATCACGACGGGCACGATTACCTGGCCTGCGCCGTGCGCGGCGGCGCCGCGGCGCTGATGATCGAACACGGCGAAGCGCCGCCCGGCGAGTGCGCCGTGCTCAAAGTAGAGGACACCACGCGCGCACTCGGCGCGCTGGCTGCAGGGCACCGGGCGAACTTCGACGGACCGCTGGTGGCGGTGACCGGAAGCAACGGCAAGACCTCCACCAAGGATATATGCGCGTCGATTCTGGGATGCATGACTCCGACGCACAAAACCCCGGGCAACCTGAACAACTTCTACGGCCTGCCGCTCAGCCTGCTGGCGCGCGGGGCAGAGCACCGGGCGCTGGTGGTGGAACTGGGCATGAACCAGCGCGGCGAGATCGCGGCGCTGGCGGCGCTGGCGCGGCCCACCGTCGGAGTCATCACCAACGTGGGCTCGGCGCACATCGGCTTCCTCGGCAGCCGCGAAGCCATCGCGCAGGAAAAGGGCGACCTGGTCGCCGCGCTGGACGAAAGCGGAACCGCGGTGCTGAACGCCGCCGACCCGCTGACTGCAGCGCAGGCCGCGCGCAGCAAGGCGCGCGTACTGTTTTTCGACGCGGGCGCGGGCGATGCGAACGCAGACGACGCAGGCGCTGACGGGACCGCGCATGCGACTGCGAATGCGAACGCGGGCGCCGGTAAAGCGCGTGCGCCGCGGGCAGATTTCCGCGCGCGGGAGGTGCAGGCGGAGGGCGACGGTTTCGCCTTTTGCATGGAAACGCCGCAGGGCGAGGTGCAGGTACGCGTGGCGGGCATCGGCCTGCACAGCGTGGCCAACGCGCTGGCCGCCGCGGCGGCTGCGAGCGCCGCCGGCGCCGGGCTCGACCACATCCGAGAAGGACTGGCCGCCTACCGGCCCCCTAAGGGGCGCATGAATCCGCACACCCTGGAAGACGGCATCCGCCTGGTGGATGACACCTACAACGCCAACCCCGAGTCGCTGCACGCCGCGCTGCGCAGCCTGACCGATAAGTGGAGCGCGGCTTTGGGTGTAGCGGTGCTGGGCGACATGGGCGAGCTGGGCGCGTGCACCGACGCTGCGCACCGTGCAGCGGGCGCGCTGGCCGCGCAGCTCGGCTGCGCCGGACTTGTCGCGCTCGGCGAACACGCCGCGCAAACCCTGGATGCAGCGCGGGCGGCCGGGCTCGACCCCGCCCGCGCCGTCCTTGCGCACGATCACGAAGAGGCCGCACGCAAAGCGCGCGCACTGTGCCCTGCGCGGGGCTGGATCCTGGTGAAGGGATCGCGGGCCGCCGGGATGGAAAACACCGTGGCGGCCCTGAGCCGGGAGGGCGGCCGGGCGCCGCAAAGGACATAAACAAAGATGCTCCACTACCTGTTCGACCTGCTCGCCGATGACTTCAGCGCACTGAACGTCTTCGGTTACATCACGCTGCGCACGGCGCTGGCCGCGCTCACCGCGCTGATGGTCTCTCTGCTGCTGGGCCCGGCCCTGATCCGGAGGCTATCGCGGCTGCGCGCCGGGCAGCCGATTCGCGAAATCGGTCCCGACCACCAGCACAAGGAAGGCACGCCCACCATGGGCGGGCTGTTAATCCTGCTCTCGCTTTTCATTTCGGTGCTGCTCTGGGCCGATCTTGCAAACCGCGCCACCTGGCTGGTGCTGGCGACCACCTTCGTTTACGGCGCGATCGGTTTCATGGACGACTACCTCAAGGTGAGGCGAGCGCACAACACAGGCCTCAGCGTCAAGGCCAAGCTGGCGCTGCAATGCGTTCCGGCGCTGGGGCTCGCCCTGCTGATCGTCACCTCCCCGAACTTCGACGGAGAAATCCAGGTCCCCTTCTTTAAAGACTTCACGCCCTACATCGGGCTCTGGTACGTGCTGCCGGCCGCGCTGGTGATCGTCGCCGCCGCCAACAGCGTGAACCTGACCGACGGCCTGGACGGCCTGGCGATCGGTCCGGTGATGCTGGCGGCGGGGGCCTTCGCTGCATTCAGCTACGCGGCCGGCCACGCCGTGATCGCGGACTACCTGGCGGTCAAGGCGGTTCCCGGCAGCGGCGAGCTCGCCATTTTCTGCAGCGCGCTGGTGGGAGGCAGCATGGGCTTCCTCTGGTTCAACACCTCGCCCGCGCAGCTCTTCATGGGCGATGTCGGCGCGCTCTCGCTGGGCGCCGCGCTGGGCGCGCTGGCCGTTTTGATCCGCCAGGAAATTCTGCTGATGGTGGTGGGCGGCATCTTCGTGGTGGAAGCCCTCTCGGTGATGATCCAGGTGGCCTGGTTCAAGCTCACCGGCAAGCGCGTGTTTTTGATGGCGCCCATCCACCACCACTTTGAAAAGCTGGGCTGGGCGGAGCAGAAGATCGTGGTGCGTTTCTGGATCGTGTCCGCGGTGCTGGCGCTGATCTCCCTTTCCACTTTGAAGCTGCGCTAGCCGCAGAGGAGCGATGGCGTGTTCGAGCTGCAAGGACAAACGGTGCTGGTGATCGGCCTCGGCCGCTCCGGGCGGAGCGCGGCTGCATTCTGCGCGGCGCGCGGCGCAAAGGTGCTGGCCTACGACGCAGACCCGAAGCCCGCGACAACAGGACCCGCGCTGCCTTCCCAGGTGCGCGTGCAGCTCGGCGGCACGGCGCCGGACCCCGCGGACTTCGACCTGGTGTGCCCTTCGCCCGGCGTGGCGCCGAAGCGCTACGCCGCGCGCGCAAGGCGCGCCTGGGGCGAGCTGGAGCTGGCCTTTCGCGCACTGGAGGCGCCGATCATCGCGGTGACCGGAACCAACGGAAAATCGACCACGGTCAGGATGATCGAGACCATGCTGCGCGGCTGCGGCATGCGCGCACGCGCCGCAGGCAACCTGGGCGAGCCCGCGCTCGAGCTGGTGGGCGAGCCCCTGGACGTGGCCGTGCTCGAGGTGTCTTCCTTTCAGCTCGAGAGCGTTGCGGCCTTTCGCCCGCGCATCGCAGCCCTGCTCGGCTGCACGCCCGACCATCTGGATCGTCACGGCGACATGGCGCACTACCGCGCGGCCAAGCTGAAGATCTTTGCGAAGCAGACTGCGGAAGACACTGCAATCGTCAACGCGGACGACCCGGCTCTGCTGCGCGCCACCGATGCCCTGCGCGCACAGCGCCTGCTCTATTCCTTGCAGCGTCCGCTGACGCACGGCGCGTGGCTGGACGCCGATCGCCTCGTGCTCGACACGGGCCATGGGCCGGCGCTCACGCTGCCCGTCGCAGGGCTGCCGAAAGGCCCCGCCCTCGGCAACGCGGCTGCCGCACTGCTGTGCGCGGTGCAGGCGGGCGCCGACGCCGAAAAGGCCTCTGCCGCGCTAAAGGACTTTCGGCCCCTGCCCCATCGCATGCAGACGCTGGGCGAACGCGCCGGGGTGCGCTGGGTCAACGATTCCAAGGCCACCAACCCGGCCGCGGCGGCGGCGGCGCTGGCCTGCCTGGCAAAGGAAGGCGGCGGCGGGCTGATCTGGATCGCGGGCGGCAGCGACAAGGGCACGGGCGTGGGTGAACTCTCTCGGGCCGATCTCTCCCGTGTGCGCCTGCTGCTCGCGATCGGCGAGAGCGCGGACGCTCTGGCCCGGGCGCTGGGCGAGCGCGTGCCGGTGGAAACAGCCGGCACGCTGGAGAAGGCCGTGGCGCGCGCGCGCGCGCTGGCCGAAGCGGGCGACACGGTTCTGCTCTCGCCCGCCTGCGCGAGCCTCGATCAATTCAAAAACTTCGAAGCGCGCGGCGAGCGCTTTTGCGAACTCGCGCTCCAGGCGGACGGGTCATGAACGCGCGCAGGCACAGCATCGCCGGAACGCAGCGGCGCGCGCACCTCCTGCACTGGCACTGGCTGCTGGGCGGAGCGCTGATCAGCGGCATCGGCGCCGTGGCCATCTTCAACGCCACCGCGCCGCTGGCGCCGGAGCACGCCGTGCCGCCGCACTTCCTGCGTCACTTGGGCGCGCTCGCGCTGGGCGCACCGCTGCTGTTCGCCGCGGCCTGCACACCGCTCGAGCTGTGGCGCAAACTGGCGGCGCCGCTTTGGGTGGGCTCGGTGCTCGCCCTGGCCGCAACGCTTCTGTTCGGCCACAGCGCGGGCGGCGCGACGCGCTGGCTGCCGCTGCCCGGCCTCGGCGTAGCAGTCCAGCCCGCGGAGTTCGTCAAGTTCACAACCGTGCTGGCGGCAGCCGCGGTGCTGGGCAGCCGCAGCGCGCGCGAAGAACTCTCCGCAGGGCAGTGGATCCTCGCGCTGGGTCTGGCGGGGCTGCCCGCGGCGCTTTGCATCCTGCAGCCCGACTTCGGTTCGGCTGTGATCCTGGCGCTGCTGGTGTGCGGGCTGATCTTTGTGGCGGGCGGAAGCGCCCGCGTGCTGCTGGGGCTCGGCGGCGTGGGCGTGCTGTTCAGCGGCGCCTACATAGCCATGCACCCCTACGCGCTGCGCCGCCTGGTCGGTTTTCTCGACCCGTGGAACAGGGACCAGGCCGAGGGCTTTCAACTGGTGCAGTCCTACATCGCATTCGGTCACGGCGGCCTCGGCGGCGCGGGCATCGGCAACGGCAAACAGAAGCTCTTCTTTTTGCCCGAAGCGCACAACGACTTCATTCTCTCCGCCATTGCCGAAGAGAGCGGACTGCTCGGCGTGCTGGTTTTGCTGGGCGCCTTTTGCTGGCTGATGCTCACCGGCCTGCGCATTGCACTGCGCGCGCGCAACCGCTTCGCGCTGCTGCTTGCAGCCGGGGGAGCGGCGCTTCTGGTCGTGCCCGCCCTGCTCAACGCCGCCATCGCCATGGGCTGCCTGCCGACCAAGGGCCTGGCGCTGCCGCTGGTTTCCTACGGGCGCAGCTCGCTGCTGGCATCCCTGCTTTCTCTGGGACTGGTGCTCTCGGTGGCGCGCAGCGCGCCTGCCCGTCGGAGGCGACGATCATGAACGGGCGCGCAAAACAGCAGAGCGGCAGCATCGCCATCGCGGGCGGCGGCACCGGCGGACACGTGATGCCGGCGCTGGCCGTCGCCGAAGCGCTGCGCGAACGGGGCGCGCGACTCTTCTTTATCGGCGCGGAGCGCGGCATCGAAAAGCGCGTGGTTCCCGAAACGGGCTTTGCGCTTGAGACCCTGCAGGTTCTGCCCTTCGTCGGGCGCACCCTGGGCGAGCGCCTGCGCGCGTGCTTTGCGCTGTTAACATCCACGCTGCGGGCCGCCCGCCTCCTGTGGCGCGAGCGCGCCCGCCTGGTGATTGCAGTGGGCGGTTACGCCTCGGCGCCTGCCGCGCTGGCTGCCCGTCCGCTCGGCATCCCGCTGGTACTCATCAACGTCGACGCGGCGCCGGGCCGCGCCAACCGCCTGCTGGCGCGCCTGGCCCGGCGCATCTACGTGGGCTTCGCCGATGCGGCGCGCTGCTTCGCAAGGCCGGAGCGCGTGGTCGCGAGCGGCGCGCCGCTGCGCGCGGCCTTTCGCGAAGAGTTCTTTCACGCGGGCGGCGCGCAGCGCAGGGACGCGCAGCGGGCGGCGGGTGACGGCCGCACCCACCTGTTCATCTTCGGCGGCAGCCAGGGCGCCGCGCAGCTCAACGCGGCGATGCTCTGCGCCGCGCCCGCACTCGACCCGGCGCGCGTAGCAGTGGTGCACCAGAGCGGCGCGGCAGAGCGCGAGCGCACGGAGGCCGGCTGGCGCGCGGCGGGCTTTGCGGACGCGCAGGTGATCGACTTCGAAAAGGACATGCCCGCTCGCTACCGCTGGGCCGACCTGGTGGTGTGCCGGGCCGGCGCCATCACCGTCGCGGAGCTGGCGCTGGCGGGCAAGGCTGCATTGCTGGTGCCGCTCGCGCACACGGGCGGCGGCGAGCAGGCGGCCAATGCGCGCGCGCTCGAGGCGGCCGGAGCGGCGCGCGTGCTGAGCGGAGCGAATCTCGACCAGGCCGAATTTCAAGCCGCACTACTGGAACTGCTGGAAGACGCCGCGCTGCTGGGGCGCATGGGGCGCGCGGCCGCGGCATCGGCCCCGGCGGACGACGCCGCAACGCGCATCGCCCGGGAATGCCTGGCTCTCCTGGGAGAGGCGACATGAACGCGCGCGACGCACATAAAGAGACCGGGCGCTTCACGCGGCGCCTGCACTTTGTCGGCATCGCGGGCAGCGGCATGTCCAGCCTGGCCGAGTGGCAGCTCGCGCAAGGCAGGCCGCTGAGCGGTTCGGACCTGCGCGACACACCGGCCTGCGAAGCGCTGCAGCGACAGGGCGCCGTGATTTCCCGGGGACACGCGGCAGAGCAGGCGCACGGCGCCGCGGCGCTGGTGGTTTCTTCCGCGGTGTCGCAAGGCAACCCGGAACTCGTTTATGCGCGCAGTCACGGCATTCCGATCATTTCGCGCGGCGCGCTGCTGGCGGAGCTGATGCGTCCCCGCATCGGCGTGGCGGTCGCCGGCACGCACGGCAAAACCACCAGCGCCGCGCTGATCACCCACCTGCTCGAAAAGCTCGGCGCCGACCCGTGCGCGCTGCTGGGCGGGCGCATCAGCGGGGCCCGCCTTTCCGGCGCGCGCATCGGCAAAGGACCGGTGCTGGTGGCGGAAGCCGACGAGAGCGACGGCTCCTTTTTGCAGCTCGCGCCCCGGGTCGCCGTCATCACCAACATCGAGGCCGAACACCTGGACTACCACGTCGACGCCGCCGGGCTGGATGACGCCTTCCTGAAGTTCGCGAAACGCCTGCCCGCGCAGGGCTGCGCGGTGCTGGGCGTGGACGACCCGGGCGTGCAGCGCCTGCTCTCCCGCATCGATGGGAAGGTGCGCGTGCGCAGCTTCGGCTTCGGCGCGCAGGCGGATCTGCGCGGCGCCGCGCTGCAGGAAGACTCTTCGGGTGTGCACTTCGAAGTGCACGACCGGGGCGCGTGTTACAACGCGCGCAGTCCCCTGCCCGGCCTGCACAACGCGGCCAACGCACTGGCCGCGCTGGCCGTGGTCGAAGCGCTCGGCATGCCGCTGCGCACAGCGACGGAAGCGCTGGCCGATTTCCCCGGCGTGGAGCGCCGCTTCGAAAGCCTGGGCGAGCGCAGCGGCGTGCGCGTGGTGGACGACTACGGTCACCACCCGAGCGAAGTGCGGGCGGCCCTGCAGGCGGCTCGCAGCTCGGGAGCAAAGCGCGTGGTGGTTGTGTTTCAGCCCCACCGCTACACGCGCACCCGGGATTGCTTCGATGCATTCACTTCGGCCTTCGACGAGGCCGACCTGCTGCTGCTGACCGAGGTTTACGCGGCAGGCGAAAGCCCGCTGGCCGGCGCCACGGGCGAAGACCTGGCGGATGCCATTCACGCACGCGGCAAGACCGAGCTGCACTTCACGCCCGAACTCAAAGACGCCGAGGCGTTGCTGCAGGGGATGCTCGCGCCCGGCGACCTGCTGCTCACGCTGGGCGCCGGAGACGTGCGCCGCGTGGGTGAAGCGGTGTGGGCGCAGCTTGCGGGAGGGCCGGCCAGGTGATGTCTTCCGAACTGCGTGATGCACTGCGCGCCGTGTGCGGCGAAGCGCTGCGCTTCGATGTGCCGGGCCGCGAACTCACCTCGCTGCGCGTCGGCGGCCCGGTGGACGCCCTGGCTGCTCCCGAAGACCGCCCTGCCCTGGCCGCGCTGCTTGCATTGTGCAGGCGCCGTGATCTGCCCTGGCGCGTGATCGGCCGCGGCTTCAACACCATCTTGCGCGACGGGGGCGTGGAAGGCGTCGTGATCCGGCTCAGCCGCTTCCGCCTTCTGGAAAGGCAGGGCGACGACACGCTTTATGTCGAAGCCGGCGTCAGCCACGCCGCGCTCTCGCACTACTGCCGCGCGCACGGGCTCTCGGGTCTCGAGTTTCTCGCGGGCATTCCCGGCAGCCTGGGCGGCTGGGTCGCCATGAACGCCGGCGTGCCGGGCGCCGAGATCGGCGATCACGTGCAGGGCGTGGAAGTGATGTGCGCCGAAGATCAAGGCCTGCAATGGCGCGCCGCCGAACAACTCGCTTTTCGCTACCGGGGCGCGGACGGTCTTGCGCCCGGCGACATCGTGTGCGCAGCGCGCCTCGGCGTCCGGCCCGCCGCTCCCGAAGCGGTGGCGCAGAAGATCGCAGAGCAGCTCGAGCGGCGCGCAAAAACGCAACCCATCCACCGCCCGTCCTGCGGCTCGGTGTTCAAAAACCCCGAGGGGCAGTTTGCGGGCGCGCTGATCGAAGCGGCCGGGCTCTCGGGCAGGCGCTGCGGCGACGCCCGCATCTCCGAGCTGCACGCCAACTTCATCATCAACGAAGGCGACGCCGGCGCCGCCGATGTACTGGAACTGATCGCCGCGGCGCGGGACGCAGTGGAACGGCACAGCGGCGTGCGACTGGAAGAGGAAGTGCGGGTATGGGGGAGGGAGAGCCGATGACGCGCGGCACAGTGCACGGGACGCGCAGGCTGCGCACGGGCGGAGGCAGGGCGCACGGGCGCGGCGCCGGAACCCGGGTGCGTTTGCGCAGCACGGCCCGGGCGCGGGGGCGGCGCCGGATGGCACTGCCCGCGTTGCTGCTGGGCCTGCTGCCGGGTTTCGTGCTGGGCGCGGCCTATCCCTTCTCGCCCGAAAGCGCGCCCCGCCGCGCCTTCGTGGTGGGCGAGACGCGCGCGCAAACGCTGCAGTGGCTGGCCGAAGTCGGCGCGCTTTCAAACGAAGCGCCCATCCTGTCACAACCCGCCCTGCTGAAAGCGCGGCTTGCCGCCCATCCCCGCGTGCGCGAAGCGCGGGTGCTGGCCCTGCCGGGCGGCAGGCTGCTGATCGGCGCCGTAAAGCGCGAAGCGCACGCGGTCGCAGTGCTGGGCGAACGGCGCCTGCTGGTGGACGCACGGGGCGCAGCCTTCGCGGAAGCCGGCACGGCAGACCGGCTGCCCGAATTGCTGGGCCTGCCAGCCGGCCAAACGCGGCAGCAGCAAGGCCCCGGCCTGGCCTTCGGCGTGGCGCTGCTGCGCGCCGCGCGCGAAGCGGGCCTGCCGCAGCCGAGCGCGCTGCAGCTCGGCGAGCGGCCGGATGCAGAGCTCCCTGCCCTGGTGTTTGACGATGCGGATGCGCGCTTCACCGCGCTATTGGGCGGCGGAGAGGAAATCCCCAGGCGCCTTGCGCGCCTGGCCCGCTTGCTGGAAGCGCGTCCGCCCGCGCTCTTGCAGGCGCGCGAAATCGATTTGCGCTTCGGCGACCGCCTGGTCCTGCGCCGGGATGCATCCCACGCGCCCGGCGCAGGCGAAGGAAAAGGCGCACGAGGCATTCACAGGGCGCGCCCCGCTGCGGTTCGGGCGCGTCCGGGAGGAGGGTGAAAGCATGGCACGCAAAAACAACCTGGTGGTGGGGCTGGACATCGGCACCACGAAAATCTGCGCCATCGTGGGCGAGGCATGCGAGGACGGCGTCCACATCATCGGCCTCGGCACGCACCCTTCCAAGGGGCTGCGCAAGGGCGTGGTGGTGGATATCGAGTCCACCGTGGATTCCATCAAGCGCGCGGTGGAAGAAGCGGAGATGATTGCGGACTGCGAGATCTCCTCGGTCTATGCGGGCATCGCGGGCAGTCACATCCGGGCCATCAACAGCCACGGCGCGGTGGGCGTGGCGAACGACGGCGAGGTGGGCGAGAGCGACGTGCGCCGGGTGATCGACGCCGCCAAGGCGGTGGCGATCCCCATGGAGCGCGAGGTGATTCACGTCATCCCGCAGGAATTCATCATCGACGACCAGGACGGCATCAAGCATCCGCTGGGCATGCACGGCGTGCGCCTGGAAGCGCGCATTCACATCGTCACCGCCGCCGTCGCCAGCGCCCAGAACGTGATCAAGTGCGCCAACAAGGCCGGGCTGGACGTGGAGGACATCGTGCTCGAGCCGCTGGCCTCGGCGGACGCGGTGCTGGCAGAGGACGAACGCGAACTCGGGGTGTGCCTGATCGACATCGGCGGCGGCACCACCGACGTGGCGGTGTTCGCAGACGGCGCCGTCAAGCACACCTCGGTGCTGGGGCTCGGGGGCTACCACCTGACCAACGACATCGCGGTGGGGCTGCGCACGCCTTTCGACGAAGCGGAGCGCATCAAGAAGCTGTTCGGCGCGGCCTCGCCCCGCTACCTGGCGGGCGACGACATCATCAGCGTGCCCAGCGTGGGAGGGCGCAGGCCCCGCGAGGTTTCGCGCAAGGCATTGTGCGAAGTGATCGAGCCGCGCGCCGAAGAGATCCTCTCGCTGGCGCGCCAGGAACTGGTGCGGGCCGAACTCGAAGCGCAGATACCTTCCGGCGTGGTGCTGACCGGAGGCTGCAGCGCGCTCTCGGGGATCACGGAGCTGGCCGAAGAAATCTTCGGCGCGCCGGTGCGCCGCGGTACGCCGCTGAACGTCAAGGGGCTGCGCGACATCGTGAACGGCCCCATGTACGCCACCGGCATCGGCCTGGTGCTCTTCGATCAGAACCGGGACCGCCTGCAGGGCCGCTTCCGCATTCGCGATGCGTCGATCTTTCGCAGGGTGCGGCAGCGCATGCGGGACTGGTTCTGAGAGGCGCCGGCGGCGCACCCGCCGCGCCGCGCGGCAACAGGGAGAACAGGGAGACGACGCGAGTCGCTTCGCAAAAAAACTGAAAAGGTTTACCACGAGGCGACACAAAAGTGTTACAGTCCACAAACCGGAACGGTGCGGGCCGCATGGCGGCATCGAATTTCGCGAGAGGTTGTGAGATGCCTCGCCCGAGCGATTTCGAAGCGCGTTCCACAACCAGGGGGGTGAGAAGATGGTGAGCAACACGAACGCCGGGGCGACCGGCAAGAAGAGCGACGGCGCCGAGCTGCTGGAGTTCGCAGAAGGCGAAGGCCTGCACGCGCGGATTCGCGTGGTCGGCGTGGGGGGCGGCGGCGGCAACGCCGTTGACACCATGCTGCGCTCCGGCCTTGCCGGGGTGGAATTCATCGCGGCCAACACCGACGCCCAGGCGCTGGAGCAGACCCTGGCGCCCACCCGGGTGCAGATGGGCGCCCAGGTGACGCGCGGGCTGGGCTGCGGCGCCGACCCGGCCATGGGGCGCGAAGCCGCCATGGAAGACCGCGACAAGGTGCGCAGCCTGCTAAGCGGCGCCGACATGGTGTTCATCACCGCGGGCCTGGGGGGAGGCACCGGCACCGGCGCCGCGCCGGTGATCGCTGAAATCGCCCGCGAGGTGGGCGCGCTGACTGTCGGCGTGGTCACGCGCCCCTTTGCCTTCGAAGGCAGCCGGCGCACCAAGCAGGCGGACCAGGGCATGGAAGCTCTGGAGCGCACGCTGGACACGCTGATCACCATTCCCAACGAACGGCTGCTGAGTCTGGCCGACCGGCAGACGCCGCTCACGGAGGCCTTCAAGCTGGCCGACCACGTGCTGCTGAACGCGGTGAAGAGCGTGTCGGACCTGATCACGGTCAAGGGCCTGGTCAACCTGGACTTCGCCGACGTGCGCACCATCATGAGCGAAATGGGCATGGCGATGATGGGCGCAGGCAGCGGCAGCGGCGAAAACCGCGCTCACGATGCAGCGCAGGCGGCGATCTCCAGCCCGCTGCTGCAGGATCTTTGCATTGAGGGCGCGCGCGGCGTGCTGATCAACGTCACCGGCGGCAGCGACCTGTCGCTCTGGGACGTCAGCGCCGCCTCGTCGCTGGTGCAGGAGGCGGCGCACGACGAGGCCAACATCATCTTCGGCGCCGTGATCGACGAGAGCATTCCGGAAGGCGAAGTGCGCGTCACCGTGGTGGCCACCGGCCTCGAGCGGGCCCACGTCTGGGGCCGCGTGCAGCCTGCCGGGAGCGCGGCCAGGCCGCTCAGCGCACAGCGCACGCTGGACCGCAACGCGCCGCCGCGCCCGCGGGCGGGCGGACCGCTGCAGCCGGAAGCGGCGCCGGAGGCGGAGGGCGCGCCGCGCCCGGAAGCGGAAGGCGAAGCGGCGCCTGCGGGCGCGGCGACAGGTCCGGAGAGCGACCCGCACCAGGACCGGCTCGACATCCCGGCCTTTATCCGGAAACGGGCCGAGGCGGAATGACGTCCGTGGGGGGGGCGGCGGGCGGCGGTCGGCCCGGACGATACGGTCGGCGGCAGCGGCGGACCCGGGTTCAGGACGACACGCTGCCACGACGTCGTGACCGCGGCTGCTAGCCTGTGCTTCCATGCGCACCCGGACCGATCCCTACCCGATTCGCCCGCGAGCGAAGGTCGATGCGCGCTTCCGGCCGCCGGGCTCGCGCAGCCTGGCCAACCGGGCGCTGCCGATCGCCGCGCTCGCCGAAGGCGAAAGCCTGCTTTCCGGAATCGGCGCAAACGACGACACCCGCGTGATGCGCGCATGCCTGGAAGCGCTGGGCATCACCTTTTCGCAACAGGGACGCGCTCTGCACGTACAGGGCGGCGCGGGCCGGCTGAAAGCGCCGCGTGATGTGCTCGACGTGGGCGCTTCCGGCACCACGGCGCGTTTCCTGTGCGCGGCCTGCACCCTGGCGGAGGGGCCGCTGACACTGGACGGCGCGCCGCGCATGCGCGAGCGCCCGATTCAGGAACTGGCCGAAGCGCTGCAGCAACTGGGCGCCGATGTGCGCGTGCTCGGAACGGGCGGCTGCCCGCCTCTCGCCATCGGCGGCGGCGGCCTGCCGGGCGGCAGGGCCGTGGTGGATGCGCGCGCATCCAGCCAGTTCGTCTCGGCGCTGCTGCTGGCGGCGCCCTGCGCAGAGCGCGACGTGGAAATCCACCTGAAAGCGGGCGCCCTGGTGTCGCGCCCCTTCGTGGAGATGACCCTTGATGTGATGCGCGCCTTTCACGCGGCGCCCGAGTGGATAGGCGAAACTGCGCTGCGAATTCCCGCCGGCGGCTACCAGGCCGCACACTACGAGGTGGAAGCGGACGCGCAGTCCGCGGTGTACGGCTTTTGCGCAGCGGCGATCTGCGGCGGGCGCGCCGAAGTGCAGGGCATCCCGCGCGCTTCGCTGCAGGCCGACCTCGGCATCCTGGACGCGCTGCGCGCCATGGGCTGCCGCGTTTCACGCGATGCGGAGGCCATCACCGTGGAAGGGCCGAGCGGGCGCCTGCGCGGCATTGAGGTAAGCGGGCGCGACTGGCCCGATGCGGTGCTGGCGCTGGCCGTCACCGCGCTCTTCGCCGAGGGGCCGACCACGATTCGCGACATCGCGCACCTGCGCATCAAGGAGAGCGACCGCCTGGCCGCGCTGGAATGCGAGCTGCAAAGGCTGGGGGCGCGCGCCGAAGCGCGGGATTCTTCGCTGCGCATCGAGCCGATGGCGGCAGGGCCTTTGCCTGCCGTGGTGGAGACCTACGACGACCACCGCATGGCCATGTCCTTTGCGCTGGCGGGCCTGGCGGCGCCGGGCATTGCGATTCAGGGCCCGGCCTGCGTTGCGAAAACCTGGCCCGAATTCTTCGACGTGCTGGAAAGCTGGTAGGGGCGCGGCTTCAGCGCCTGCTCTTGACCTTCTTGACGGCCAGCGAAAAGCCCTTGGCCCCGGCGCTCTCCGCAGCGTCCAGCACGACCACCGCATTGTCGTACACCATCTCGCGGTCGCCGCGCAGAATCACCATCTGTTCGTCGGTGTTGTTCAGCTCGACCTTGAGGTAGTCAACCAGGTTGCGGCGGTCCACCGGCTCTCCGTTCACCTCGATGCCGCCGTCCTTGTCCACGGTGACGGTGACGGCCTTGGGCGGGGTCTCGGTGGTCTGCTCGCCCTCGGGCAGGTTGACCTGCTTGCCGGTGTTCACGATCACCGAAGAGGTCACCATGAAAATGATCAGCAGCACCAGGAACACGTCGGTGAGCGGGGTGATGTTGATCTCGGCGACGATCTCGCCGCTGCCCTCTTCCGTCGGGGAGAAACTGGACGCCATCTCTCATTCCCCCTCGCCTGACACGGTGGAGGAAGCGGCGGCGCCCGCAGCGGCGGCGCCGGAAGCCCCGAACAGCAGCGCCTGCACGAAGCGCTCGCCGGCGCGGGTACTGGTGGCCGCGATGCTCGCCACCCGGGTCTGCAGCCAGTTGAAGATCATCAGCGCGACGATGGCGACCAGCAGGCCCACCGCCGTCGCCACCAGCGCCTCGGAAATGCCGGCCGACACCACTTCGAAACCCGCATCGCCGCTCTCGGCGATGGCGCCGAAGGCCTGCATGATGCCGATCACCGTGCCGAGCAGGCCGATGTAGGGCGCCAGCGAGCCGATGGTGCCGATGAACCAGAGTCCGCGCCGCAGCTCCATCAGAAATTCGCTGCGCGCCGTGCCCAGCACCTCGCTGAGATCTTCCAGAGCGATGTCCTGCCAGCGCAGCCCTTCGGAAAACACCCGCGCCATGGGAGTCTTCTCCGCCTCGCACAGCTCCTTGGCGGCCTCAAGATCGCGGCGCGAGAGTTTTTCGATCAGCTCGCCGGTCAATTGGCGAGTCGCCCGCTCGAGCCCCAGGTAACGAAACCAGCGCTCGATGGCGATGCCAAGCACGATGACAGACAGCACGCCGAGCGGGTAAACGGTCAGCCGCCCCTGGTGCAACAATTCTAGAACCTGTTCCCACGTGAAACCCACTGTCGCCGCTCCTTTTTCTCTGCCTGTTTCGTCGTCGCCCGGGGCGAAGCCGCCGGGGCTGACCCGTCGGCCTGCGCGCCCCGCCCGCCGTTCCGGTTCGTCCCGGTTCGCATCGGCCCGTGCCGGTTCACAGCGCCGCCCTTGATAGCTAATCTGCGCCTGTATTGACACCCCCCGGACTCACTGCGTAGCATTCCCGTCGGCGGGAGCGTTCTCCGGGCCGGCGTCCGGTGCCGGTCGGTCGGCGTCGCTCCTGTGGGCCCGGGCTGTGCGGGCCGCCCCGGCGGCGCCCGGAGGGCGCTGCGCCAGGGGGGCTTGGCGAGGGGTTTCGGGCCGGGGAAACCTGCCGCACCCGGCGGGTGTTAATTATAGTGTGGAGATGAGAGGGGGCCTGGCGCCGCCGCCGGGCGACCCCTGCCGGAGAGAGCAGCATGAGCGGGGCAGCATGGAAACGACGGCACAAGCGAAAAACGCCGTTTCACACCCTGCGCGTGAATTCGGCCTGGGCCGCCGCCCCGGCGGGCGCCGGCGCCGGTGATTTTCCCGGCCAGGTGGCGCCTGCAGCCAGGGGCCGCGCGCGAGCCTTCACCATCCTGATCTCCCTGCTCTTTCACGGGCTTTTAATTGGCGGCATTGCGCTGGCGGCCGCGCGTGCGCCGGAAGAAGAGGAATCGGAGTTCGTGATCAACCTGACCCCCCTGCCCCGCAACCAGGCCGCCCCCGCGTCCAGGCCGAAAATCATCGCCGAGCGCAGCCGCAGCTTCCGCCGAACCGCAGCCGCGCCGGTGGCGGTCGCGCCGATCCGGCGGCCGCAGGCGCCCAGGCTCACCGCCCCGGCGAAAATCGACGTGGCAGCCATTCGGCGGCCCAGCCTCACGCCCACCGACGTGCAGCGCAGCAAGGTCGCCGAGGCCAAGCGCGTCGCCGCGGCCGATTTGTCGGAACAGACCCCGACCCGCATCGACAACCTGGCGCCGACCACGGCGAGAAGCGTGGAAGCTCCCGAGGTCGATCTCGGAGAGGACACCGCGCCGGTGGACTTCGCCTCCGCTGCCCGTGCAGAATACGAGGGGGAGATCGTGCAGAGCCTGGACGTCGGCGGCGCGCCGCAGGTGATGGGCCTGCTCACCGGTCGCAACATTCCCGGCGCCGCCTCGGGCAGGCGCCTGACCGCCGCGGTGGGCTGGAGCCTCGGCCCGGTGGGCCAGGGCACTGCATCGGGCGGACCCGGCAAGAGCACGGCCTGCGGCGAACGCATCGAGGTGCAAAGCTACCTCGGGAAAATCCGGGACAAGGTGGAAGGCCGCTGGTCGGAAGGCCAGGCGCAGACCAGCCACACCACCACGCTGGCCTTCCGCGTCAGCGCAGCGGGCGCGGTGGCGCGCATGAACATCGCGTCCCGCGACATACCCGGCGCCCGCTACGACGAAAGCGAACTCGGCCACGAACTCGACCGCCACGCCCTCAGCACCATGCGCGCCGCGGCGCCCTTCGACGTGATGCCGGAAAACGCCCGCTGCCTGACGGAAATCAAGGGCGACATTCACCTCACCTTCTTCTTGAACCCTTGAGCTGCTCACACCACACATCGCCTTTCACCCGCAGCGCCGCCTGCCTGCCCTTCCTGGCGCTGTGCATGGCGCTGTGCATGACAACGGGCGCGGCGGGCGCGGCCTCTGCTGCGGCGACGGATGACGAAGGCGCGGCGGCGGCGCAGCCTGCCCCGGTCACCTTTCTGTTCGACGATGAAGAGCGCGTTTCCGAAAAGCATTCCGACACCGACGGCGACGGGCGCCACGACGAATTCATCTACTACGAGGCCGGCGAGCCGGTGCGCTCGGAGCGCGACAGCGACGGCGACGGGCGCATCGACGACTGGATCGAGCGCGACGGGAAGGCCGCGCTCCAGCGCCGGGACACCAACGGCGACGGAGAGGTCGATGACTGGACGGACTGGCTGGACCTCGACGCGAGCATCCTGAAACAGCAGCGCG
>CAZJXU010000178.1:0-3143 GCA_964550095.1 uncultured Spirochaetales bacterium
GTCGCGCGGTTGCAGCAAAAGCCACACGGGCAGCACCGAAGCGACAAAGGAATAACACAGCAAGAACACCACCCACTGCGTAATGCTGATCTCCTTTATCCACGGCAGGGCGTCGGCAAAGGCGTTGCCGAAAAACACCGAAACCAGCAGCAGGGCGTAACACAGCAGCGAAGGCGTCAGGGTCGCTATGCCGCGCCGGTACAGGCCCCAGCCCAGCAGCAGCGCCAGCCCTATTTGCACGTTGATGGGGAACACCGCCCCCGGGTAACTCTTGAACAGGGTGGCGATGATGTAGGCGAACACCGCCAGCACAATCCAGATCAGGAAGGAGATCACCAGCAAAAACAGCACGCGCACCCGGGGCCCCACCACCTGGTTGGCGATTTCTCCTATCGAGTGGCCCTTGTGGCGCAGGCTGGCCGCCAGCGCGGAGAGGTCGTGCACCGTGCCCATCAGCACCGTGCCCAGCGTCACCCAGAGCAGGGCAGGCAGCCAGCCCCAGATCACGGCGATGGCCGGGCCGACGATGGGCGCCGCCCCTGCGATGGAGGTGAAGTGGTGGCCCCACAGCACGCCCTTGCGGGTGGGCACGTAGTCCACGCCGTCTTCGAATTCGCGCGAAGGGACAGGGTCGCTGTCGGCCAGCGCAAACACGCGCGTGGCGAGAAAGCGCGAGTAGTAGCGGTAGCCCAGCGCGAAGCAGGCGAAGACCACAATGGCGAGCAGCGCGGCGTTCATGAAAATCTCCTCGTTGGCGTTTGTTGTGTTGCAGGTTCGTGACCGGCAGGGCCGACCGCCACCGCAGAGCGGCGGCGCCCGGCCACCTTCGTTGGTAAGTCAAGCGCGGCGTTCATGGGGTTCTCCTTTCAGGCTTTCGTTGTGTCGGTCGCCCGGTTTGCGAAGTCGGTTCCTGGTTCTCGGCCGATGGGGTCTGTGTCGTTGTCGAACGCCGGCGCCGAGCGGCGCCGACCGGCCACAAATGTTGACGAGGCGAAGGCCGCAGCGGCCGGCCACTTCCGTCCACAAGTCACGCGCCGAATCACGAGGGCTGGTACAGCAAGGGCCCCGCCGGGCCCAGCGGCCATTCGAAGATCAGCCAGGTCACCAGCAGCAGGCTCCAGGTCAGCGCGAACACCACGGCGTAGGGCAGCATCAGCGCGACCAGGGTGCCGATGCCGCCCTCCGGCATCCAGCGCCGCAAGAACACCAGCATGATCACCACGTAGGGGTTGAGCGGCGTGATGATGTTGGTGACGGAATCGCCGACGCGGTAGGCGGCCTGGGTGAGCTCGGGGCTCACGCCCACCGCCATGAACATGGGCACGAACACCGGCGCAAAGAAGGCGTACTTGGCGGTCATGGAGCCGATGAAGAGGTTGCCCAGCATGACGACCATGATGAACGCGAGCATCAAAAGCGGCAGGGGCAGTTCCGCGCTCGCCAGCAGCGAACCGCCGCTGATGGCAAGCATTTCGCCCAGCCCGGAGTAGTTGAAGTAGGCGACGAACTGCGCGGCGAAGAAGGCCAGCACGATGTAGGGACCCATCTGGCTCATGGTCTCGCCGAGCGCGGCGGCGATGTCGCGGTCGCTGCGGATTTTCCCGGCTGCTATGCCGTAGGCCATGCCGGGCACGAAGAAGCCCAGGAAGATCAGCGGGATGATGGCGGCCACCCAGCGCGGGAAGCGCCCGTCGATGCCGTACAGGGGCGCGCCGGGTACCAGGGTCGCCGCCACGTACAGCAGCAGCATCAGCAGCGCCGCCAGGCAGCCGACGCCGAGGCCGCGCTTTTCCTCGGTGGAAAGGCTGCTGTCCGCCGCGCTTTCGTCCCCGGCGCCGCGCTGCGGCCCGCCTTCCTCGGCGGGCTTTTTCTGCAGGCGGGGCTCCACCCAGAACACGGTCACCGCCCAGCCCACGCCCGTCAGCAAAAAGGTGGAGGCGATCATGAAGTACAGGTTGGCGGTGGCGGCGACGGCGTAGCTCTCGTCCAGGATGTGCGCGCCCGCTTCGGAAAAGCCGGCCAGGATGGCGTCCAGGCTGGTCACCACCAGGTTGGCGCTGAAGCCGGCCGATATGCCGGCGAACACTGCGGCCAGGCCCGCCAGCGGCGAGCGGCCCAGCGCCGCGTACATCGCGGCCGCGATGGGCGGCAGCACCACGTAGCCGGCGTCGATGGCCATCGAGGACATCACGCCGACGAAAAACACGGAAGGCGTCAGCGCCCGGGGCGGCACCGCCAGCAGCATCGCTTTCAGCAGTGCGCCGATGAAGCCGGTGCGGTCTGCCAGGCCGATGCCGAGCATGCCCACCAGCACGATGGCCAGCGGCGGGAAGTTCTTGAAGTTATCGACCAGGCTGTACACCGCCCAGTAGGCGCCGTCCGCACTGAGCAGGCTCCTCGGCTGAACCAGCTCCTGCACGCTCTGCCCGTCGCGCATCACGGTCTTGGTGACCTCCCAGTCGGCCAGCACGGCCAGGTGCGAGAGCGCCATCACCAGCAGCGCCCCGCCCAGGAAGAGGGTGGCGGGCTCGGGCAGGGCGTTGCCGACCCGTTCGATGCGGTCGAGGAGTTTCATCGGCGCGGCAGTTTACAGGGCGTTTCGCGGGGGCGCATTCGGGGCCGCGCATCGTTACGCTGCATGGCGTGTACACGCCGACTTTGCGTCCGAGCCCGCAAAACCGGCCCGCCGGGGCGGGGGCCGATGGGTCGCCCGGCGCGCGCGGCTCATGGACGCCGGGGCCGGGCACGAGCGGGCCTGGCCTCGGTAGCGGGCTGGGCGCCCCGGCATCGCGCACCCCGTCCGCCGCAGTAAGGCGCGCATCGGCAACGCCAACCGCGCCGCGCGTCACGTTCGCCGCAGTAAGGCGCGCCGCCTCTGCTGTAGTCATAAGCGCATGAAGCAAACTGCATTGCGCATCGGCCTGGCGGCGCGCCTTACTGCGGCGAACGTGACGCGCGGCGCGGTTGGCGTTGCCGATGCGCGCGTTACTGCGGCGGACGGGGTGCGCGATGCCGGGGCGCCCTGCCCGCTACCGAGGCCAGGGCCGCTCGTGCCCGGCCCCGGCGTCCATGAGCCGCGCGCGCCGGGCGACCCATCGGCCCCCGCCCCGGCGGGCCGGTTTTGCGGGCTCGGACGCAAAGTC
>CAZJXU010000179.1:0-2443 GCA_964550095.1 uncultured Spirochaetales bacterium
CGTCGAACAGGCTTTGCTGATCGCCCGAACGCGGGGGCACGCGGAAGTGCTTCGTGCTGAGCCCGGGCCCGCGCCGATGCAAACCCACCTTGCGTCGCCAGAGCAGGAACACGTTTTCGATGTGGTCCGCGTACAGGCCCGTGCCGCGTTGCCGCACGCCGAAGCGCGCATCGTAGAGTTTGCCGCCGCGCAAATCCCGCAGCCGGTTCAGCACCTTGTCCTTGCGTTCGGGGAAGTGTTTTTCGAGCCAGTCCGTGAACAGATCCTTGACGCCGTAGGGCAGCTTCAGCACCACGCGCCCGGCGCTTTCGGCCCCGGCGTCGGCGGCCGCCTGCAAAATGCGCGGCGTTTCGTGATCGGTCAGGCCGGGAATGATCGGCGCCACCATCACGCCCACCGGCACCCCCGCCTTCGCCAGCTCTTCCACGGCGCGCAGGCGCCCGTTCGGCTTGGAGGCCCGCGGCTCCAGGCGGCTTTGCAGCTCCGGATCCAGGGTGGTGATGGAAACCAGCACCTTCGCGCACTGGAAGCGCGCGAGTTCCTGGAGCACGTCGATGTCGCGGCTGACCAGGCGGCTCTTGGTGACGATGCCGACCGGGTTGCGGAACTCGGCCAGCACGGCAAGGCAGCCGCGCGTGATGCGCAAAAAGCGCTCGGTCGGCTGGTAGGGGTCGGTGACGCCCGACATGGCGATCACCTGCGGTTTCCACGAGGGCTTTTCGAGGCGCTCGCGCAGCAGCTCGGGCGCGCGCGGCTTCACCAGGATTTTGCTTTCGAAGTCCAGCCCGGCGGAAAAGCCCAGGGTTTCGTGCGTCGGCCTCGCGTAGCAGTAAATGCAGCCGTGCTCGCAGCCCCGGTAGGGGTTCAGGCTCGCATCGAAGCCGACGTCCGGGCTCTGGTTGGTGGTGACGATGCTGCGCGACGTGTCTTCCAGCAGCACCGTGCTTAGCTCCCGCCCCTCCTGTTCGAAGGCCTCCTGGGCGCTGGGCGTGAGCCGCAAAGGCTCGAAGCGCCCGGTCGGATTCGATGTCGCCCCGCGTGCACGCATGTGCGAAAGTAAAGCGAAAAACAGGCCCTGTGTCAAGGCCCGGCTGCAGGCAGGCAATTCCGCACGGCTGCCGCGTTCCGGCAGTCAGGCGGTTCGTGAGCCCGGCGTCCCGTTCAGCCCGCCTTCGGCCCGCCTTTGGCCCGCCTTTGGCCCGCCTTCGACCCGCCTTCGGCCCGGAATGGGCCTCCTGCCGCACAGCGGCGGAGGCAGACCGTGCGGGTCCGCCGCCCCGCCCGCACCCCGCACTGCGCAGGCGCCGCTCAGCCCGCGGGCGTTTCCAGCAGCTCGATCACGTTGCCGAAGGGGTCGCGGCCGTAGCACCAGCGGCTGGGCGCTTCGCCCTGCACGGGCGTGTTGAAGGCCACGCCCGCCGCGCGGAGCTTCTCGTAATCGCCCGGCACGTCATCGCTCTTCAGCGCGAAGTGGGTGATGCCGAGCCGGTTGACCGGCCGCTTTTCGTCGCCGGCCTCGGCGTCTTCAAACTCGAACAGCTCCAGGCTGGTGCCGCCCTTGCTCAGCATGCGCACCTTGCATGCGGCCCTGGCGATGTCGAAGGGCGTTTCCATTACGCCCGCCGGCAGGTCGAACTCCATCGCCACCTCAAAGCCGACGACGCCGCAGTAGAAGTCCAGCGCCTTTTGCATGTCGGGCACGGCGAGCGCCGGGTGATGTACGCCGAGAATCATGGTGTTTCCTCCTGTGCATGGCGCCGCCTTGCATGGCGCCGCCGGGGCCGGCGGCCCGTCCGCAATCCTACAGGCCGCCCGGGCCGGCGCCGAATCCCCTTTCTCCGCCTGCCGCCGCGTCGCCCTCGCCCGGCCCGGCTGCCCCACAGCCGCCCGCGAATCAACTCCCGCCCGCGGCCGCGCCTTCGCTCCCCGCCGCTTCACCGCCGCCCGCCCCGGCGGAATCGGCGGCGCCCTCCGCCTCTCCCGTCGTCATGGGCGCAGGCGGGCCGAGCGCGTCGATGGCGGCGAAAATCGCCTCCGGCTTTGCGCGCTCCCGGTAGTTGTCCGCCTGGTACAGCCAGCGCACCGTCCCGCTCTCATCCACCAGCATCGAAGTGGGGTATGCAATGTCGGAGCCATCGACCACGTATCCCTCCCGGTGGCGAATGCCGATGGCGTCCAGCAACACGCCCTCCGGGTCGGAAAGGAAGGTGAAGCCCGCCCGCAGGCGCCCCTTCAGGCGCTTCGAAGTCGCAGGCGGGTCCACGCTCACCGCGTACAGTTCCACCCCCTGGGCCTTGATATCCCGGTAGTAGCTCTCGAGCTGGACCAGCTCGACCCTGCAGAAGGGTCACCAGTGGCCCCGGTAGAAAACGTAAAGCGCGCGCTCGCGCGGCATGCCGCTCGTCTGGCTGTGCAGCATGCCGTCCTGGTCCGGCAGCGTGTA
>CAZJXU010000180.1:0-2359 GCA_964550095.1 uncultured Spirochaetales bacterium
AGCGGGCTACCTGTTTCTCTCCGGCCGCCTCGACGACGTGATTGTGCGCGGCGGCGAAAACCTCTCTCCTGGTGAGATTGAAGAAGTGCTCTACGAGCACGAGGCCGTGGCGGACTGCGGCGTGGTCGGCATCCCCGACCGGCAGTGGGGCGAAGCGCCGGCTGCAGTGGTGGTGCGGGCGGAACAGGCCGGCGCCGTCGATGCCGCTGAGCTGCAGGAATGGGTGCGCGCCCGGCTGCGCTCTTCTCGCGTGCCGGTGCGCATCGAGTTCCGGGACGCCCTGCCGTACAACGAAACCGGCAAGCTGCTGCGCCGCAAGCTGCGCGAGGAACTGGCGGCGGGAAAGTAGGGTTTGCTTTTGTCGTTTGCCGGGCGCGGTGTTTTTTGGGGTAAGGTTTTTTGCGCGGGCGGGTTTATTTTAGGGCGAGATTTTTCGGGGCGTGTTTTTTCAGGGTGGTTTTTAGGCGGGCGGCGGGGAATTAGGAAAACAGGAAAGTAGAACAGAGTGCGTGTTTGAGATGTGAACGGGTATATCGGGGCGGCTTTATTTTTGGCAGGCTGCAGTGCTGGCCGCAGAACAGCATTGGCAGCGTGGGCGGCTTGCGGGGTTCAGGTGGTGTAACCAGAACGGGTTCTTTTGCAGATTCAACACGGGCCGCAGGGGTTGCATCCGCGTGGGCAACTTCCAGGACTTCGGCGGTGTAACCGGAATGGTCGGTTACTTCAAACTGCGGCCCCATCCCGTTTATTTGCCGCCTGTCGCCCGCAGCGCATCTATCCCCGCGCGCACCAGCGCTTCCCACTGCGCCTGCTTCTCCAGGTCGGCGCCGTTCCGGGTTTCCGTGTCGTAACGCATGCGCAGCCGTCGCAGCTCTTCCCGCGCCCGCTGAATGTGCCCGGTCCAGCGCTGCTGAAAGGTACCCAGGGCCACGGCCCGGCTGCGCCCCTCGCCGTAAATAACGACCCGGCCCCGGCGGAAGCGCTCGTCCAGGTCGTCTGCGATCAGCTTCGCCATGTCGAAGTGCAGCTGCTGGTGGCGCAGCACGGCCTCGGCGCTCCTGCCCGGGCTGCGCCGCCACCAGGAACGCCGGTATGACGCCAGCGCAATGTGATCCGCCCGGACCGCGCCCACCACGAAGCCATCCGCCCCTTCTTCCACCACCTTTATGTGCAGATCGCAGGTGAGGGTGACAAAAAGGTCCGCGCTGCGCGGCGCCGTTTCTTCTGTGCCCGCTTCTTCGTCGAGTTCGCCCCGGAAGTGCCGGCGCGTCAGCGGGCCGTGGAAAAAGAAGTCCCGGCTGAAGGGCAACTCTTCCTCGTTTTCGAAACAGCCGCTGCCGCCCCACAGGCCGGCCTCCGCCATCTCTTCGAAAAACATCTCCTCTTCCAGCGGGTCGCGCCCGAAACTCTTCATGGCAGCGCCGCGCTCCAGCGCAGCCTCCCGGCGCTTGCGGGCCTCTTCCCGGGCCTGGTCGGCAAAGCCGGAAAAGTCCCCCTCGCCGCCGATCTCGCGCAAACGCTCCAGCGCCTTTTCGAAGCGCTCGCGCTGGCCGCCGCCGACCGGCTCTTCGGGTTTTTTATCCACCACCGGGGCAGGGGGCGGCGGCGGGTTTTCATCCTGCGCCGGGGCCGGCGTTGCAAGCAGCAATGCGGTCAACGTGGCCAACGCAACAAAGCCCGAAACAAAACCGCGCCGCGCGCACAACGCATCGTCCGAAACAGAGCCGCGTCTGGAAGCGCGCACCGCCGCACCGCCCGCAGCAACGCCGCACTGCGTGCGCGGCATCATGCGCCCTCGCTCCCCGCCACGGCGCCGAAACATGTTCGGTTGATGCTGAAAAAGTATTCGCCGCACGCGGCGCGTGCGCGCTGCTCTTCCGCCCAGGCCTCCGCCTCCGCGGAAGCCGGCGTATCCAGGCCGGCCACAAAACTGCGAATGGTTTCCAGGATGCCGTGGCTGTAGCAGTTTCTGTGCAGCTCCGGGTTCACCAGCACGATGGTCTCGATGCGCGTCACCTGGAAGCCCGCCGCCCGCAGCCTGGGCGCCAGCGTCGCAGGCAGGTGCGGGTCGTGCAGGTGTGCGTCCCAGGCGTCCAGCACGCGTCGCATCCTGGGCCTGTCCTCCGTCGCCCAGCACACGCTGTCCCAGTCCGTGTCCAGGATGAACATGCGTCCGCCCGGCGCCAGCACGCGCCTGGCTTCCCGCAGCGCCGCGTCTATGTCGCGCACATACTCGTACACCTGTACCGAAACCGCCGCGTCAAAGGCGCCGTCTTCGAAGGGCAGCGCCAGCGCGTCGGCCTTTTCCAGCCGCACCTGCTGCGCCTCGCCGCAGCGTGCGCGCGCCAGTTCCAGCATC
>CAZJXU010000181.1:0-2041 GCA_964550095.1 uncultured Spirochaetales bacterium
GGACGCCGCAGCACAGGGCGGGCAGGCAGGGCAAGACGCTGCGGGGCAAGGCGGGCAGGTCATCGCAGAGCAGGGCGCGCCGGCGGAACAGGGCGGCCCGGCAAATCATGACTCCGCAGAGTCGCTTGCACCGAGGGAGCGGTCGCCCGGCGCTCGCATGTCCGCGCGCGCCTACTGGCGCGCCAACCTGAAACTGACCACGCTGCTGCTCGCGGCCTGGTTCACCAGCTCGTACCTGCTCGGCATCCTGCTGGTGGAACCGCTCAACGCCTTCCGCATCGGCGGCTTCCCGCTCGGTTTCTGGTTCGCGCAGCAGGGTTCCATCTACACCTTCATTCTGCTGATCGTCATCTACGCCATCGCCATGGATCGCCTGGCGCGCCGCTTCGGGGCGGAGGCGACATAATGGAAGTCCAGGGCTGGACGCTGCTCTTCGTCCTGCTGACCTTCTCCCTGTACCTGGCCATCGCCTACTGGAGCCGGGTGCGCACCACATCCGGCTTTTACGTGGCCGGACGAGGCGTGGCGGCGCTCGCCAACGGCATGGCCACCGGCTCGGACTGGATGAGCGCCGCGTCCTTCATTTCGATGGCCGGCCTGATCTCCTTCATGGGCTACGACGGCGCCGTGTACCTGATGGGCTGGACGGGCGGCTACGTGCTGCTGGCGCTGCTGCTGGCCCCGTACCTGCGCAAGTACGGAAAGTTCACCACCTCGGAGTTTCTCGGCGACCGCTACTACTCGAAGACGGCCCAGGTGGTGGGCGCCCTGTGCACGCTCTTTGTTTCCTTCACCTACATCGCGGGGCAGATGCGCGGCGTCGGCGTGGTGTTCTCGCGCTTCCTGGAAGTGGATGTGAACACGGGCGTCCTGATCGGCATGGTGCTGGTGCTGGTCTATGCAACGCTGGGCGGCATGCGCGGCATCACCTACACCCAGGTCGCCCAGTACTGCGTGCTGATCGTGGCCTACCTGGTTCCTGCAGTCGCCATCTCCTGGAAAATGACGGGCAACCCGGTGCCGCAGCTCGGCTTCGGCGACACGCTGGTAGAAGGCAAGCGCGCCGGCATATTTTTGCTGGAGGCGCTGGACGCGCTGCACCGGGAACTCGGCTTTCCCGAATACACGGGCGCCTTCGGCCCGGGCAAGAAGAGCATGATCGACGTGTTCGCGATTACCGCGGCCCTGATGGTGGGCACCGCGGGCCTGCCGCACGTGCTGATCCGCTTCTACACGGTGCCCAGCGCCCGCGCCGCGCGCTGGAGCGCCTGCTACGCGCTGATCTTCATCGCGCTTTTGTACACCGCCGCGCCTGCGGTGGCGGGCTTTGCGCGCGTCAACCTGATCCAGACCCTGGACGGCACGGCCTACGAACAGGCGCCCGACTGGTTTCACAGTTGGCAGCGCACCGGCCTGATCGACTTCGACGACAAAAACGGCGACGGCCGCATCGCCTACCGCGCCGACCCGCAGCAAAACGAGCTGACCCTGGACCGCGACATCATGGTGCTCGCCAACCCGGAAATCGCGGATTTGCCGGCCTGGGTGGTGGCGCTGGTCGCAGCCGGCGGCCTGGCCGCCGCGCTCTCCACGGCCGCGGGCCTGCTGCTGGTGATCTCTTCGGCCATCTCGCACGACATTGTGAAGTCGTGGCTGGCGCCGCAGATGAGCGACCGGCGCGAGCTGGCGCTGGCACGGAGCAGCGCCGCGCTGGCCGTGGTGGTGGCTGCATTCTTCGGGATTTACCCGCCCGGCTTCGTGGCCCAGGTGGTCGCCTTCGCTTTTGGCCTGGCGGCGTCCAGCTTCTTCCCGGCGCTGGTGCTCGGCATTTTCTGGAAACGCGCGACCCGGGAGGGCGCGGTCGCCGGCATGCTCGCGGGCATCGCTTTCACCGCCGCCTACATCGTCTGGTTCAAGTACGTCGACACGGACCCGGCAGGCTGGTGGCTGGGCATCAGCCCGGAGGGCATCGGCATCATCGGCATGCTGCTGAACTTCGCGCTGGCCGTGCCGGTCAGCCTGCTCACGGCCAGCGCGAAGT
>CAZJXU010000182.1:0-2949 GCA_964550095.1 uncultured Spirochaetales bacterium
GCGAGCCCCCAACTGGTTTCCGTCGGGTAGGCGAGCAGGCCGCCGGCGGCAAGGTGCATCGCGGCCTGTTCCACGTCCCGCAACAGGCGGCCGGACTCCGTACTTGTACTTGCACTTGCACTGCGTGATGTACTGCGCGCAGTCGCCATCACGAGGAATCCGCCGTGCGCGCGATGTCGCTGCGCATAAACATGCCTTCGAATGTTATGCAGGATGCAGCCTGGTAGGCGCCCGCGCGCGCTTCGGCGAGGCTTGCGCCGCGGGCGGTCACGCCGAGCACGCGGCCGCCTGCGGTCAGCCAGCGCGCTCCCTCGCGGCGCACGCCCGCGTGAAACACCATCACCTCCGGCCGCGCCAGCGCCTGCTCGATGCCCGAAATTTCCCGGCCTGTCGGGTAGCTGCGCGGGTAACCCTGGGAGGCCAGCACCACGCACACCGCGGCATCCGTTTGCGGGGCAGGCGGCGCGGCGCCCGCAAAGCCCTTGGCCGCGCCTTCCAGCAGCGGCAGCAGGTCGCCGCGCATGGCGAACAGCAGGGGCTGGGTTTCCGGGTCGCCAAAACGCACGTTGAATTCCACCACCGATGGCGCGCCGCGCTTGTCGATCATCAAGCCGACATAGAGCACGCCGCTGAAAGGGGCGCCCTCTTCCCGCATGCCGCGCAAGGTGGGGTGCACGATTTCTTCGAGGACGCGCTTTTCCACGGCCGCGTCCACCACGGATGCAGCCGGCGCAAAGGCGCCCATGCCGCCGGTGTTTTCTCCCCGGTCGCCGTCCAACGCGCGCTTGTGGTCCCTGGCCGCCGCCAGGCTGACCACCTGTTCACCGTCGGTGATGGCGTAGTAGGAAGCCTCTTCGCCTTCCAGCCTGTCTTCGACCAGCAGCAGGTCGCCGGCGGCGCCGAAGCGGCGGGCGCCCATGATCTCCCGCACAGCAGCCTCTGCGGTTTCGGGCGTGTCGCACACCGCCACGCCCTTGCCTGCAGCCAGGCCGTCGGCCTTGACCACGCAGGGGCCGCCGCGCGCACGCACGTGCGAAAGCGCGGATGCCTCGTCCCGAAACACTTCGAAGCGGGGATGGGGAATGTTCCAGCGCGCCATGAACTCGCGCGCAAAGGCTTTGCCGGCTTCGAGCCTTGCGGCTGCAGCGGAAGGGCCGAACACCAAAAGCCCCGCTTCGCGCAGGCGGTCGGCGCAGCCCTCGGCCAGCGGATCTTCGGGGCCGATGACGACCAGGTCGATGCGCTGCGCCCTGGCGAAGGCGACCAGGCCGTCTGCATCACCGGCGGAGAGTTCGGGGAGGCACTGCGCTTCGCGCATGCCGTCGTTGCCCGGCGCCGCGAACACGGCCGAGCAGTGCGGGCTCTTTGCAATTTTCCAGGCCAGCGCGTGTTCGCGCCCGCCCGAGCCTGTCACCAGTACACGCATCGTCGTGCTGCCTCTCCTGCCGTTGCTGATGTCGCCGGCGTTTCTGTCGTTGCTGCAGTTGCTGATGTTGCCGTCGTCGCTGTTGCTGCTGCCGTTGCCGGCTTCGCTTTCGTCGCCGTCATCGTTGCTGTCATCGTGCGGCGTGGCGCAGCGTCATGCCGCCGGCGGCCCGCCGTGCGATGCGGGCCGGTGCGCGAAGCCCGGCGCCACCCGTGCGCGCCGCCCCGGTCGCCGCCATCAACCGGATGCTGCGTCCAGGAAGCGGCGCAGCACCGGGTCGTCCTTGGCGCGCATTTCTTCGGGCGCGCCGCTCGCAATCATGCGGCCGTCGTGCAGGAGCGCCATGCGGTCGGCCAGGCGAAACGCGGCGCTGATGTCGTGCGTAATGCAAAGCACCGTAACGCCGAGCTTCTCGTTCAGTTCCAGGATCAGCCGGTTGATGGCCTTGCTGCTTAGCGGGTCCAGCCCCGTGGTGGGTTCATCCACGAAGAGCAGGCGCGGCTGGTGGGCGATGGCGCGCGCCAGCGCCACCCGCTTGCGCATGCCGCCGGAGAGCTGGGCGGGATACAGCGCTTCCACGCCTTCGAGACCCACCAGCGAGAGGTTTTCCATGCAGCGCGCCTGCACTTCCTGGTCGGAGAGCCCCTGCACGTAGCGCAAGGCGAAGCCCACGTTGTCGCCCACCGTCATGGAATCGAAGAGCGCGCCGAACTGAAAGAGCACGCCCACTTCCAGCATCAGGCGCCGGGCCCCCTGCCGGGAGAGTTCGCGCACCTCGCGCCCGAGCAGGCGCACGCTGCCCGCGTCGTAGCTCTCGAGGCCGAGCAGAATGCGCATCAACGTGGATTTGCCGCTGCCGCTGCCGCCCAGCACCACCGTCACCCGGCCGGACTCGACTTCGAGGTCCACGCCCTGCAGCACCGGGCGTGCGCCGAAGGCTTTGTGCACGCCCTCTAGCCGGGCGGGTGCAGATGCATCACCTTCGAGGGGCGCGTCGGGAGCGGAGGCCAGGGCCATGGCGAGGGACTGTAGCAACCTGGCGGTCTAGCGGCGGCGACGAATTACGCGCGGCACGCGGGCGCCGACACGCACCAGGAGTTCGTAGGGGATGGTTCCCGCCGCGGCGGCCAGTTCCTCGACGGGCAATACGAGTTGCTCGGCCTGCGCGGATGAGGCGGCGTCGCCTCCGCCCTCGGGCAAAGCATCGGCCCGACCGAAGACGAGCACCGGCGCATGCAGGCCCTGCTCTTTCGGGGGCGCGGGGCCGAGGTCCACCGTGGTCAGGTCCATCGAAATGCGTCCCGCGATCGGCGCATGGCGACCCGCCAGCCACACCCTGCCCCCCTGCGCCGCGGCGCACGGCAGGCCGTCTGCATAGCCCAGCGGCAGGGTGGCGATCACGGTGCTGCGTTCGGCGCGAAACTCACCGCCGTAACCGACCGCGGCGCCCGGTTCCACGCGGCGCAGGTTCACCACCCGGGTGTGCAGACTCATGACGGGGCGCAGCGGAATCTCGGCGCCGA
>CAZJXU010000183.1:0-3080 GCA_964550095.1 uncultured Spirochaetales bacterium
CGACCCAGCGGTTAACAGCCGCTTGCTCTACCAACTGAGCTACCGAGGACCGGATACGTATTTTAGGCATCGCGGGCGGAAATTCAACGCGGGCCGCCGGGGCCGCCCGCCAGCGGAAGAGGGATGTGCCGGGGGGCGGAGGGGGAGGGCGTCCAAACGGGCGTGTGTCGAGGAGGCGCGGGGGCCGGAAGGCGTGTTCACAGGGGAGGGGGCGAAGGCGTGGATGCACCGGTGGCCCCCGCCCGGCAGAGCCCGGCGCGGGGCTTTTACGAGAAGTCCACCCGCCACAGGTGCACGGCACGCTTTGCGAGACGCTTCTGGCGCAGGTTGACCTGGTCCGGCGTCCAGGTCTCGGGTGCGTCTCGCGCGATCTGCCTGGTCAACCCGTATTCGCTTTTGGCGTAAGCTTCGAGTTTCTTCGCGTAGTCGGCGTTGCCGAGCTTCCTGTTGACAGGCGCCTCCAGCAGGGTGAGGTTGCCCAGGCGAGAGACGAAATCGTCTCTGTGTTTAGGAGAGAAATCCTCCCAGGCGTCGCTGTCCGGGTTTTCCGGAAATACGTGCTCGATCGTGCCCCGGTCTGTATCCGGGTGGTACGCTCGCCCATTTGCATCTTCTTCCAGCCGCGCCAGGATGTATTTCGTCAATGACTTCCCGTGTCCCCGGCTGTTCAGCGAAAGCAACTGGAAGTCGCTTTGAAATGCCTCGTCGCTGACGTAGATCGAACGCAGCCGCTCGAACACCGCAGCCGGCGCCGTATCCTCGCCGTTCAGCACAGCCTTGGCTGCCTGGTGATAGACAGGCTCCAGATCGTTGGCATTGCGCTTGCCGATCACCTGGTAGCGGAAAGAGATGACGCTGACAATTTTCAAAGTTCGGATGAAGTCCGCATCGCCAAACTTCTCCCTGGCCGCAAACAGCAGGGGCGTCGCCTGGCTGCTTTGAAACAGGCAAAGCTCCCGGATGTACTCCCTGGCGTCCGCGATGTTCATCTCCGCCCAATAGTCGTTCATCGGGTCGGACAGGGCGGCGAAGAGTTCGACACGCTCTTCGAGCGCCTTGATGAGCGCAAATATCTTCTCCGGGGTGGGTGTTCGCTCCTTTACCAATTTAAACAACTGCCGCGTGCGGATTTCGGACTCTTCGCAGAGCAGGTGATACCGGAGAAATTTCGGAAAGTCCGCCGGGTCAACGGTATCCGTCAGGGCTTTCCAACTCCGCTGCAAGACCTCGCGCTCCGGGCCAAACCTGATGCTCGAAAACAGGGTGTTCTTGATCAAATCCGTGGTCGTCAGCTCCAGCCCACGGGCGTTCAGCGTCTCGAAAACGGTATAGGCGCTGAGCTCATCTTCCACGGTAACCAGAATGAAGAACAATTTCCGCGCCACTGTTTCGGATAGCAGGCTCGCGACTTTGTGGCCGTCATCGGACCACGACGCCAGCTTGCCCTGGAAGTACTGAAAACAATTCCAGAGCTGCCTGTGCGACCTCCGCAGCCCGGCTTCGCTCTGGGGTTTTCTGATCTGTACCAGGTAGTCCTGATACAACCCGTCATCGTTTTCGTTGAGATGCAGTCTGCTGCTCTCGGTCAGCGCGGCCGGGTCTTTCTCGCCGATGAAGCGACCCCGTAGCCCTTCAGCGCGTTCCCTGTTGGCGTCCTGGTCGATGCCGTCATCCGCGAGATTCCGGAGCCTGTCTATCACGGCGAGCGCCAGCAGGCTCAAGGTGGCAAAGCGTTGCTGACCGTCGATGATGCTGAACTCCACGCCGTTTTGAGTTTCCACGACCAGAGAGCCGAGATAGTGATGTTGTTCGGCGCCTCTTTCCAAGTCGATGATGTCCCTCCAGAGGTCCTCCCACTGCTCCTCGGTCCACGAGTAGTCCCGTTGATACGGGGGCGCGCGATAGGATTTTCCGTGGCCGATCAAGTCCTGGTAGTTGATGGTCTGTGTTTTCAGCAGGTTGTCGGGTCGCATTGCCGGAAACCTCGCGGGCGATTTCGAAGGTTGATGGGGTCCGTTGATAAGGCGCCCCGCCCGTTGGCAAGTCAGGGCTCGAAGCGGATATCCATGATCTCGAACTCCCGTTCGCCGCTGGGGACTTTGACCTTCACGGTCGAATCCACCTCCTTGCCCATCAGCGCCCGCGCCACGGGCGAGGTGACGGAGATCATGCCCTTTGCCACGTCGGCTTCGTCCTCGCCGACGATGCGATACACGATTTCCTTCCCGGAATCGCTGTCTTCCAGTTGCACGAAGGCGCCGAATGTCACCCGCTCGGTGTCCTGCCCGTTGCCGTCGATCACCTGCGCGCGCGAGAGCCGGTCCTCCAGGTACACGATGCGCCCCTCGATGTGCCCCTGCTTTTCCTTGGCGGCGTGGTACTCGGCGTTTTCCGAAAGGTCGCCGTGCGCACGCGCCTTTTCGATTTCGCGCACCACCTGGCGGCGATCCTCGGTCTTGAGCCGGCGCAGCTCGGTGCGGAGTGCAGCGTGCCCCTCCGGGGTCATGGGAATGCGGTTGTCGCTCATGGCGCTGGTTCCTTTTGGGCGCGCGGGCCCTGCGCATGCGTCCAGACACATGCAGCTCAGGCGCCGCCGCCCGGGACAGGCTAAGGCTCGCCGGGCGGAGCGGCAAGCTGCTCGCACGGGATGTGTTTGAACGCGGGCGTTTCGCAGCCGCGCCACGCCCCGGTCGCCCTGGCCTTCAGGCCTCCGGCAGCGCCGCCACCACGTCCACCTCGATGGCGGCGCCCAGCGGCAGGGCCGCAACGCCGATGGTGCTGCGCGCCGGCAGCGGCTCGCCCCGAAAATGGCGCGCATAGACATCGTTCACGCGCGGGAAGTCCGCAAGGTCCATCAGGTAGATGGCGGCCCGCAACACCTGCGCGGTAGAACTCCCGGCGGCATCGAGCACGGCGGCGATGTTCCGGAACACGCGCTCCGCCTGGGCTTCGATTTCGCCTTCAATCATTTTGCCGCTCGCAGGGTCCAGCGGCAACTGCCCGGAAACATAGACGACCCCGCCGTGCACCACGGCCTGCGCGTAAGGGCCGACCGGCGCGGGCGCCGCCGCGCTGCGCAC
>CAZJXU010000184.1:0-3776 GCA_964550095.1 uncultured Spirochaetales bacterium
CCGCAGCAGCGCTGATACACCACCTCGACCGGCACGCCGCTTCTTTCGAGCACCAGGACGGCGCTGCGTCCGGTGAGCGGATCGCTGTAGTTGACGGAGCAGGTGGTGAAGAATGCCACCGGCTGCGGGGGTTCTGCCGCACGCTCGCTATTCGTGTTTGCATCGGCGTTCGCCGGTGCGCCGTTCGTGATCGCGGCGCTGCCGTTCGTGGTCGTGGCCGCCGCGTTATTCGCCGATGCGCCGTTCGTGCGCGCCTCCCCGGCTCCCAGGCGCTGCTGCGCGCGCCGCCGTTTTCGAAACCAGCGCTCCACCGTCTCGTGGTAGTAGGAGGGCATCACCCAGCTCCGGTGAATGCCCACCGTCTTTTCCATCAACAGGCGCGAGATGCTGTTTTTGTTGGCGAAGTTCATCAGCGGGGGCAGGGCCGCGCCGACTTTGCCGAGCAGGTCCGTGCGCGTGGTGAGCTTTCGCAGCAGCGGTATGCCCGTGCGCCCGGCGCGCTCCAGTTGATGACGGCGCATCAGGGCCGGGAAGTCCACGTCCCATTCGTGCGGGGGCGTGTAAGGGCAGTGGTTGTAACAGAGCTTGCAGTGGTAACAGAGCTCGTTCACCGCATCGAAGCCCTGCATGGTGACGCCTGCGGCTTCGTCTTCGCACTGGTCCACCAGCTCGAAGAGCTTCGGGAAAGAAGGGCAGAGCGGCAGGCAGCGCCGGCACTGGTGGCAGATGTCCGCCACGCGCCGCAGCTCGCGCTCCAGCGCGGCCGGGTCGCGGTAGTCCGCATCCCCGTAGCGCCATTCGGCGCTCGGTTTTTCCGGCGGTTTGACCTGCATGGAAGAGGCGCCCTTCGGGCCGCACCCGTCGCACCCGCTGCGCCAACCGAACCCGCTTCGCCTGCCTGGGTCTGCGGCGCTCCGGCTGCGACTTCGCGGGCCCGCGGCGGGCAGCGGGTGTTCGGGCCTGCGCCCGGTTTACGGGCCGGCGCCCGGACGGCGCCTGCGCCCCGCCGGGCCGGCCTGGTGTGGGTGGGTGCGGCCTGCTTCGCTCGCGTCAGAGCTCTTCCAGCGCGTCGAGCGCCTGCTGGAAGCGACCGGCGTGGCTCTTCTCGGCCTTGGCCAGGGTCTCGAACCACTCGGCGATTTCGACGTGCTTTTCGTCGCGCGCCGTCTTCGCCATGCCCGGGTACATCTCGGTGTATTCGTAGGTTTCGCCCGCAACCGCAGCGGCCAGGTTCTTGTCGGTGGAACCGATCGGCTTGTCCGTGGCCGGGTCGCCGGCGGCCTTCAGGTAGTCCAGGTGACCGTGGGCGTGGCCGGTTTCCGCCTCGGCCGTGTCGCGGAACAGGCCGCCGACATCCGGGTAGCCCTCGATGTCGGCCTGCCTGGCGAAGTACAGGTAGCGGCGGTTCGCCTGCGACTCGCCGGCGAAAGCGTCCTTCAGGTTCTGGTGGGTCTTGCTGCCTTTCAGTGTGGACATGGGGGTCTTTTCTCCTCTTGGTGTGGCTGACGGGTGATGGCCCGGTTCGCGCGGTTCGCATGGTTCGCACAGGGCTGCAGGCAGTGTAGTCGGGACGGCGGGGCGCCGCAACGCGGGCCGGGCAGGCGGCTGCGACCGGCCTCTTCGCCCGGGTCCGGACTCGCGGGATTTTGGCCCCGGCAACGCCGGGCGATGTCGGGTGGCCACGCTCACTGATGAGACAGCCGCCAGCGCGCTTGCAGCGGGTCGTCCCCCTCCCGGCTCACGCGGCCCTCGCTTTCCAGCTTCAGCAGGTGCGCGCCGACGGACTGCGCGGCGGCGGCGTGCAGCGCCTCCGGGTAGGCGGCGTAGATCTCGCGCACCAGCGCCCCGGCGTCCGCGGCGCCTTGCCGGGCGAGGGCATCCAGCACCTGCGTTTCGCGCGCCTGGCGGTGTTTTATGTACTCCTCGATCTTGCCCGCGCCGTCTTCGATCAGCGGGCCGTGCGCCGGGTAGATGCGCCCCGGCCGCTCGCCGGCCAGGCGCGCCAGCGAATCCAGGTACGCCGCCAGGTCGCCGTGATCCAGCGGGATCACCGTGGTGCCGACGCCCAGCACGTTGTCGCCGGAAAAAAGCGCCCCTTCTTCTTCCAGCACAAAGCACAGGTGATCGGGCGCGTGCCCCGGCGTGTGCACGGCGCGCAGGCGCGCGCCCTCGCATTCCACCACCTGGCCGTCGGCCAAAGGCCGCATCTCGAGGTCTTCGTAAGGCGCATCGAAGTGCGCGCTTGGGAACTTCCACACCGGCACAGGGCCGAAGCGTTCCAGCACGGAGCGCACGCCGCCGATGTGGTCCGGGTGGCCGTGCGTCAGCACAACAGCCTCGATGTGCGCGTCGCCCGCGCGCGCCAGCGCCGCTTCCAGCACCGGCAGGTATGCAGGGCGGCCTTCGCCCGGGTCCAGCAGCAGGCGCCCCTTGCCCGTGCCCACCAGGTAGGTGTTGGTGCCGGGGCCGGTGAACACCCCGGGGTTCTGACCGAGCGCGGTGATGACCCGCTCGGACCAGGCATCGATGTCCGGCATGTGCATGCCCAGTATCACGGGCGGTTTTTGCATCGACCGAGGCTCCTGTTGTTTTGTGATTTGCGTGCGCGGCCCGGCGAACTCAGGCGCGGCGCTCGTCGCCGCCGCGCGCCGCATCCGTCTTTTCGTCCTCGCCTTCCCACCGGTCCAGAACATCCGGAAGCTGTTCCAGGCTCTCCAGCGTATCGACATTCAGGGCATGCATGCCCACAGCCCGTGCGGCGCGGATGTCCGTTACGGGATCATCGCCCACGTACAGCGCCTCCCCCGCCGACACGCCGAGCCGCGAAAGACCGAATTCGAAAATGCGCGGGTCGGGCTTGGCCGCGCCCGCCAGCAAAGGCAGGATCACCGCTTCGAAACAATCGTCCAGGTGCAGGGCGCGCAGCAAGCCCGGCAGGCGCTGGTCGAAGTTCGAGAGCACCGCGAGGCGCAGCCCCCGGGCTTTGAGCGCGTCCAGCATGCGCCGCGCACCGGGCATGGCCGCAAAGCCCGCCGCCCCCGAGTAGTGCAGCCACAACTCTTCGAAGCAGCGCTCGAAGGCGCCCTGGTCGAACGGCGCCTCCTGATCCGCCGCCCGGAAACTCTCGCGCACCCGCTCGCGCCACCAGTTGCGTTCCAGTTCCGCGCTTTGTTTGGGCGTGCTGCCCGGGTGCAGGTTGCTCTCAGCCGCGCGCAGCACGCGCCCGAAGGCCTCGTTCAGTCGCGCCGCGGGGACATCCACGCCGTGCGCGCGTGCATGGCGCGCGTAGGTCTCGCCCACCGACTCCCGGGTCGTCAGCAGGGTGCCCACCGCGTCAAACAGCACCGCCCGGATGCGCCGCTTCGTTGCCCGTTCCACTGCAGGCAGCGTAGTGCAAAGCGTGTGCACCCGCCCGTCCGGAGTGTGTCCGGGCGCATGCACGGAAAAGTCAGTCGCCTTCCGTCGATAAACCGGTTTCAGCGCGCCACTGCTCCGGGGTCCAGGTGGTCATGGCGAAGGCGTGAACAGAGCCGCCCGGGAGCAGGCGGTCAGAGAGCGCCCGGTACACCAGTTGCTGCGCTTTGACCGGGGTGAGGCCCCGGAAGCGGGGCGATACCACCACCGCGCGGAAGTGTCCGCCGCCGCCCTGCGCGCCCGCGTGCCCGACGTGCAGGTGCGACTCGTCGGAGACTTCGACGTGAGTTGCATCGAGTTCCCTTTGCAAGAGGCTGCGAAGTTCGTCTGCGCGTGTGCTCAATGTCACGGCTCACCGGCGC
>CAZJXU010000185.1:0-1794 GCA_964550095.1 uncultured Spirochaetales bacterium
GGATCACGTCCTCGTTGATCACGCAAACCTCCACGTCGTCCCGCGAGGGGATATCGTACATCAGGTCGAGCATCGCGGTTTCCAGGATGGTGCGCAAACCGCGGGCGCCGCTCTTGCAATCCATGGCCTTTTCGGCCACGGCGGCCAGCGCTTCGTCGGTAAAGCGCAGGTCCACCCCTTCGAACTCGAAGAGCTTGCGGTACTGCTTGGTGAGCGCGTTGCGCGGCGCGGTGAGAATTTCAATCAGCGCCTGCTTGTCCAGCTCTTCGAGGGTGGCCACCATCGGCATGCGGCCGATGAACTCCGGGATCAGGCCGAACTTCAGCAGGTCCTCGCCCTGCACGGCGGCCAGCACATCGCTGTCCCGGTGTGCGGCGCCCATCGGCGTTTCCGAGCCGAAGCCGATGCTCTTTTTGCCGATGCGCCGCTCGACCAGGTCTTCCAGGCCCACGAAGGCGCCGCCGCAGATGAACAGGATGTTCGAGGTATCGACCTGCACGAACTCGGTGTGCGGATGCTTGCGGCCGCCCTTGGGCGGCACCCCGGCCAGCGTGCCCTCGATGATTTTGAGCAGGGCCTGCTGCACGCCTTCACCGGAGACATCCCGGGTAATCGACATGTTCTCGCTCTTGCGCGCGATTTTGTCGATCTCATCGATGTAGATGATGCCGCGCTGCGCCTGCTTCACGTCGTAGTTGGCGGCCTGCAGCAGGCTTAAGATGATGTTCTCGACATCCTCGCCCACGTAGCCCGCTTCGGTCAGGGTGGTGGCGTCGGCGATGGTGAAGGGCACCTTGAGAATGCGCGCCAGGGTCTGGGCGAGGATGGTCTTGCCGCTGCCCGTCGGGCCGATCAGCAGGATGTTCGCCTTTTGCAGCTCCACCTCGCCGTCCAGGTAGTGCTGGTGGTCGATGCGCTGGTAGTGGTTGTGCACCGCCACCGATAGCACCTTCTTGGCGCGCTCCTGGCCCACCACGTATTCGTCGAGCACTTCCTTGATCTTGCGGGGCGTCGGCACATCGGGCAGGTCGATCTCCGATCCGGCCTGGGGGGCGTGGCTCTTGACGATGATGTCGCTGCACAGCTCGACGCAGTCGTGGCAAATGTAAACGCTGGGGCCCGCGATCAGCGTGCGCGCCTCTCGTTGCCGCTTGCCGCAGAACGAACAGCAGGGCTGCTGCGGACCCGTATCCGTTTTTTTCATGACGAGCCCCCCCCACCGTTTGCCGCAGGCGCGGCGCCGGCTTCCTTCGCGTCCTTCGCTTCGTCCGCGCCGTTCGCGCGCCGCGCGGCCACCCTGTCCACCAGCCCGTAGTCGCGGGCCTGGTCGCCGGAGAGATAATAATCGCGCTCGGTGTCTTCGGCAATGCGCTCGATGCCCTGGCCCGTGTGCGAGGCCAGCAGCGCGTTCAGGCGGTCGCGCATGCGCAGCAGTTCCCTGGCCTGGATGTCGATGTCCGAGGCCTGGCCCTGCGCGCCGCCCCAGGGCTGGTGAATCATGATGCGCGCGTTGGGCAGGGCCGTGCGCTTGCCGGGCGCGCCGGCCGCGAGCAGCACGGCGCCCATCGAGGCCGCGAGCCCCACGCAGAAGGTGCTTACATCCGGGCGGATGTATTGCATGGTGTCGTACACCGCCAGGCCCGCGCTGACCGGCCCGCCGGGCGAGTTGATGTAGAGGTGCAGGTCGCTCTGCGGATCCTCGGCCTCCAGGTAGAGCATTTGCGCAATGACCAGATTGGCCATGTCGTCGTGGATCGGACCGGAGATGAAGATGATGCGGTCCTTGAGCAGGCG
>CAZJXU010000186.1:0-1504 GCA_964550095.1 uncultured Spirochaetales bacterium
TTCCAGGAGCCGATGACCAGCCTCTCGCCGGTGACCACAGTGGGCATGCAGGTCATGGAAGCGATCCACCTGCACGAGCGCGTCTCGCGCGCCGCAGCGCAGGGTCGCACCGTGGAGCTGTTTGAACAGGTGGGAATCCCCGACCCGCGCGCGCGTCTCGATGTCTATCCGCACCAGCTCTCCGGCGGCCTGAAGCAGCGGGTGATGATCGCCATGGCGCTGGCGGCCAGGCCGCGCGTGCTGATCGCAGACGAGCCCACCACCGCACTCGACGTCACTATCCAGGCGCAGATACTGGAACTGCTGCGCGAGCTGCAACGCGAAACCGGCGCGGCGATTTTGCTGATCACGCACGACCTCGGCATCGTCAACGAACTGGCCGACCGGGTTGCGGTGATGTACGCGGGGCGCATTGCAGAAGAAGCGCCCCGCGAAGCGCTTTTGGCAAGGCCGCTGCATCCCTACACGCAGGGCCTGCTGCGCTCGATGCCCGCGCGTGTGCAGCCGGGCCGTCCGCTGGAAGAAATCCCGGGCACGGTGCCGCCGCTTTCCGAGTGGCGCGAAGGCTGTCGCTTTCAAAGCCGCTGCCCGCGTGTTTATGAACGCTGCCGGGGCCCGGCCCCCGATGTTTATGCGCCCGAGGCCGCACGCCGCGTCTTCTGCTTCGCCGTCGCCGAAGCGGGGGAGGGGGCATGAGCAGTACTTCCGTCGGTGTTGGTCTTGGCGGCGGCGCTTCTGTGCCGGACGCCGCGACGGGCGCGGTCGGTGCTGCCGGCGCGGCGGGCACGCCGAATACATCGGGCAGCGTCGTTATGTCGGGCGCGGCAACGGGCGCGAACGATGCGGCGGGCGCGGCGGGTTTGGCCGGTGAAGCGACTTTTGCCCCGGATGCACCGAACACGCCGGACGGCGCCGTCATGCCGGGCGCACAGGCCGCTTCCGAAAACGCGCCGCTATTGAGCGTGCGGGGCCTTTGCACCTGGTTTCCGATTCGCACCGGCCTGTTTCGGCGCACCACTGGCTGGGTGCGCGCCGTGGACGGCGTTGACCTCGACATCGCCAAAGGCCGCACATTGGCATTGGTTGGAGAATCGGGCTGCGGCAAAACCACGGTGGGCCGCTCGATCCTCGGCCTGGAACAGGCGCGCGCCGGAGAGGCCTGGTACGGCGGCGAGCAGGAACGCGTCGATCTGCTCTCGCTCTCACAAAAACAGTTTTTCCCCTACCGCCGCAAGCTCACCATCATCTTCCAGGACCCGCTGGCCTCGCTGGACCCGCGCATGCGCGTGCGCGACCTGGTGGCGGAAGGCATGAACGCATTCCGCATCGGCAGGGACTCTGCAGAGCGCACCGAGCGCTGCGCCGAACTGCTGCGCCGGGTGCAACTCGACCCCGATACCATGTGGCGCTACCCGCACGAGTTTTCCGGAGGCCAGCGTCAGCGCATCGGCATTGCGCGGGCGCTGGCGCTGGAGCCCGAGCTGATCATCTGCGACGAAGCGGT